>CALRWU020000332.1:0-4433 GCA_943371945.1 Azorhizobium sp. AG788 | reverse complement strand
ATTGAGACAACGGAGATTATGTCTGTAATCCGGCGCAGTGCGTTGAGATTGCTGACGTCAGATCTCGAAACGCGTTCACAGAACCGGCCGATTCTGGAAGGGGTGAGCGAATGTCTGCCTTGCGCCGAAAATGCCCGTTCGACGGGGCGACTCTGGATGACCGGACATCGCCCAATAGTTGCCACTCATCCCGCCCCTGCGAGCCAGCCAGTTCCTCGCCCAACGGCAGACTCTAGAGCTTGAGCGCATTGAGCCACGGCTTGGGGTCAACATCGAAGTGCGGCAAAACGCGGGCAACAGCCGCTCTCGCAGCCGGCCCTAGGAATGGTGCGATGCGATGGTCTTCCCTGCAGATAAGGCTCTCTAGAATTCCGACCTCTGCCAACTCGCGCTGGTAAAAGTATTCATGGCTTGCGAGGAACTCGATATATCCGGCAACCCGCCGCAAAAAAAGTTCATTGGACGCTTGGCTCGCCACGAACTTCACGAAGTAGTCTTCATGGAAGATGTAGCTCCCGATCGAGCTGGCAGAGCTGAGTTCGTCTTCTGAGAACTGCCCGAGCAATTCCGGAAAGACCGACAGGCAATGCGCGTCGACTGGGTTGAACGGCTTACTCATCGCATCGACACTGCATCAGCCTTCGATGTCTGCAAAGGGCCTCAGTCGCGACGCGCCGCCAGAATGTTGCGAGCGGCGCAGTCGGCCGTGAACTGCCGGTCGGTCCTTCCCTGCTGATCAGGCAGGACTTCGCCCAATAGCCGCCGTTCGCGTTATCTCGGCTGATCAGGCCGACGCTCGCCGAGAGTGGCAGCTGGACCTCGCCGGTAAGCACCACGGTCTACGACGAGACTAGCCGCCTTGGCTCACCCCCAAGCCGGATGTAAACTCAGATACTGCGGAGCGGTCGCGATGAGCATGGCAATCAGATTGGGCGTCGGATGCGTTGCGGCTGCCGTCGCCCTCGTCTTCGTGGTGCTTTTGCTGAATACGCCACCCGATCCCAACGGCCCGGACTTGAGCGGAGACCTTCCCGATTGCGTACATCAGCCTCGGCCAACGGATTGCTGAGCGGCTAAAAGTCCGTTTCGCCAGTGGCAGCGTCGTACCGAGCGAACGGCTTCAAGCTTCCATCGAGCGCTCTTTGAAGGAGGGAGACCAATTCGGCATCGCCGGGGATTGTCTCGAAAAGCCCAAAGATGTCGCGTTTATCGCCAGCCGTGACTGCGAGTGCGTAAACTGGCGGTTCGGAGAATGACATCGAGTTTGATCTGTTCTTTGAGCGTGCCCATTTGAGCGCTGCTGCGGGCGGCGGCATCAAAGCCAGAAAGGCAATTCTCTCTCCACCTTCAATCATCGCCCATCTCGGGGGAGAGCCTCCGTCTTTTCCGTAGACAACATATGTCTTCCCACCGACCTCAAACTCGCCGCGCGTACACGCCTCCGTTTGTTCAGATATAGCCTTTTGCGGAAAGGTTGCAGGATCGAGCCCCAGAAGCAGGCTCACCGGCAGACCTTCAAGAAATTCCGTAGTCTTGGTCTTACCTTTCGGAATCACTGGCTTGATCTCGCCAACGGCGGCCGGGCAAGGCGTCACCGCGTAGGCAGTCGAGGCTGTTCCAAGCGCAATGATGGTCGCAACCAGAACTGTTCTCATTACTTCTCCCCCCTCACGACCTAATAGTGATCTAGCAAGTAACCGGCTGCGGCAAGGGCCCCCAACTTCACGGGCGCTAGCCGGGGTTGCCAATGGCTGCCGTGCGCGGAAGTTGCCGTTCGCTCCAGCCCTGCTGATCAGGCTGGTCATCGCCCAACAACGGACATTCCCTACAAGCTCCTCACCGGTGATTACGCTTGGCAGGTCGCGTCATGACATAGGATAAACGACAATCCTTCGGCGGGGCGGAGAGCGCGTCAAATGCAGCTGGTTCAGCATCTCGGGCGCGCCTTGAAAAGCGATGAACTGCTCGACCTGATTGAGCTGCAGGATTTGAAAATCCAGTATCACGTCGATACTCTGCACGAGAACACGCCGGACAGTTATTCGGCGCGGTCGGAAGACCTCGCGTTTGAATTGCTTTTCAACGAAAACCAGATTTTGACGACAGTTTTTCACTACATTTCGCCAGAGGAGAATATCGACACGCAGGCAGCTCGCATCGGTGTTCCGCTTTACTTGACCCTTGATGAGGCGCGGCAGGCGGCTGTCGCCATGGGGGTGCCTTTCGCAATGCGAGAAAACGTGGAAATCCCTGAGCTGGGTCTGATGGTGTGTTGGGCGAAACTCACCGTCCAAGGCCATACTCGCCACTATCAGTTTTCTGCGAAGGGTCTGGATCAGCTAACCCTATCGCTGCGCTAGCCTGCGGCGATGGTATCCGCCGTTTCGGGCCCCAATGCGGTCAGTGCCGGGCCCGGTCGCGAGTGGCCGATATGCGGCCGCGTGTTGCCAGTCGACGCAGCGCAACACAGTCGCGATTCCAGAGGGTGAGCGTTCGCTTTGCGTCGAAAGGCGCGTGGGCAGATTCGGCGGGGGGCACCCACGGTTGTCATCCCGGCCAAGCGGAGCGGGCGCCGGGATCCATTCGTCGAGCTCCGCAGATTGAGGGATGGGTCACGGGTCTCGCCATTAGATCGCCCGGGATGACAAGCGGCGCTTGGGGGCCGCAGCCTGGTGGATAGGGTCTCTGTTAAATTCGGGCTGCGGCATTGCCGGGGGGCGGGGAGTCGTGTCCCTTCGGAACGGCAGAGTGCGCACAGCATACGGGGAACGCCCATGGGATTTTACGATCGCTACATCCTGCCTCGTCTGCTGGATGCGGCTTGCTCGGCGGGGCCGATCGACAAGCAACGCGCCAAGATCGTGCCGCAGGCGGAAGGCGTCGTGCTCGAGCTTGGCTTCGGGTCGGGGCTGAACCTCCCACACTACGACGCCCGAAAGGTTCAGCGTCTGATCGCGCTGGAGCCTTCGGCGGGCATGCTGGCGCGGGCGAAGGACAAGGCTGCCGCAGCGCCGTTTCCCGTGGATGTGCTGCCCGAAACCGCCGAGGCATTGTCACTGCGCGAGGCGAGTGTCGACACGGTTCTGGTCACCTATTCCCTGTGCACCATTCCGGATCCGGTGTCGGCGCTGGCCGCTGCACGGCGGGTGTTGAAGCCGGGTGGGCGGCTGCTGTTCTGTGAACATGGAGCGGCGCCCGATGCAGATGTGCAGCGCTGGCAGCGCAGGATCGAGCCGGCGTGGAAGGTGATCGGCGGGGGCTGTCACCTCACGCGCGAGATACCCAGGCTTGTCAGCTCGGCGGGCTTCGCCATCGACAGGCTCGAGACGATGTATCTGCCGAAGTCGCCACGCTGGGCCGGGTACAATTACTGGGGCGCTGCGAGCTCTACCTGATCCGTTGGGTCGCGACGTCCTTCATGCCTTCACCCCAGATCACCGCCACCACCGAGTCCGGCATATTGCCGTACATGTGGAACATATCCTGCGCCACGAGGTGTCCGAGGCACGGCTTCGACGCTTCGCAATTCGCCACGTTCTCGGCATTACCGATGAGAGCCACGGAATTGTAAGTGGTCTTCTTCTTTCCGATGATCTCTTCATCGTCGAAGTAGAGGTTCTCGATCTTGACCTTCTTCAGTTCCTTGTCGTGGATCGCCCAGATCGTGTTGCGGGACACGACCTTGAACACCGGCTTGAAGTTGGCCGCCAGCGTGTCGGCTGTATCCTCGACAGGTTGGTAGAGGATGAGGGCGCACGGCTCGCGCGGTGCGGCTGCCTTGCCGGGCTCGCAGCGGCCGGGCTGCGTGAGGAGATCGTAAAGCGCGTGTGGGTCGGAGAAGGTGACGAGGCTGTAGTCGCGCGGATCGAAATCCTTCGTGCCAGCGGGCGTGATCGAGACTGACGCCAGCGCGTTGGCGGAGATGCGGGATGCCGCTTCGGCTGAGGCGAGCGCCTGGTCCAGCGTGCGCAAGCCATCCATGATCCAGGTCCGGTCGGGGCATGTTTCGGTGCAGGACAGGGACAAGTTGCCCAGCGCCTCGCGTTGCCGGCGCGCATCGCCCATCCGGTTGAACTTGGCGTAGACCAGTCCGAGCCGGGTCTTGGGTTCGGGACGATCCGGTTGGGATTGTACGGCGAGTTCGAGGAAGCCGCGCGCCTCGTCCCATTTTTCGAGGCCGGTCTTGGCGAGGCCCATGAGGAAGTTTGCATCGGGGGTTGGCTGTTTGCGCTCTAGCATCTCCCGCAGCGTGACTTCGGCGGCGGCGTAGTCCTGTGCCTGAAGCGCCGTCACGGCCTGCTGGTGGAGCAATGCCAACGTGGCCTGGGCGGCTTCGTCAATGCGATTGGCCTTGTCGATCATGTCGTAGTTCGGCTTGGTGCTGAGCCCGACCTGCGCCTGGGCGACTGCGGCCAGAGAGAGCGCAATTGTCA
>CALRWU020000331.1:0-4456 GCA_943371945.1 Azorhizobium sp. AG788 | reverse complement strand
GCACTTGGAACCTTCTGGGGCGGCGCCGCCCTGTTCTCGCGCCGTGCTGCCTTCATCGGCGCCATGATCCTCGGCACCACCCTGCTGCTGACCACCGAGGCCAACATCGGCAAGACGGACGCGGCGCAATGCGGCGTGCTTGTGCTCGGCATGGCGGCGCTCGCCCACATGCGCGCGGGAACCGGCGGGCGATGGCATGGCGTCCTGTTCTGGGCCTGCCTGTCGCTCGGCGTCCTGCTGAAAGGCCCGATCGCCCCGCTGGTCTGCTTCAGCACCCTTGGCGCGCTCTTCCTGTGGGAACGGAAATACGCCTGGGCGCGACCGCTGCTCTACTGGTTCGGCATCAGCCTTTTCATCGTGATGACCGTGCCGTGGTACGTCGCCGTCCAGATCGCGACCGACGGCGCTTTCCTCTCGGAAGCTGTGCGCGTCGATCTCGGCCAGAAGCTGGTCGACGCGGCCGAAGGCCATGCCGGCCCCATCGGCACGCACACCGCCGCCCTGCCCCTGTTGTTCTGGCCTGGCACGCTGTTGCTGATCCCCGGCATCTGGCTCGCGGTCACACGCGTGCTGCCCAAGCGCGACAAGCCTGCCTCTGCTGATGCACCGCGTCTTGCCGCCACGACTGCCGCCGACGACAGGGAGGCCGCCGCCTGGCGTTTCCTGGTCTGCTGGATCGTGCCGTCCTGGATCGTGTTCGAGATCGCGCCGACCAAGCTCGTCCACTACACCCTGCCCCTCTATCCGGCCTTCGCGCTGATGGCAGGCGCCGCGGCCGACCACTGGTTCTCGTCGAACGACTGGAAGCAGGGACGCTGGATTTCGGCGTTTATCTTCGGCGCGCTGGGGCTGCTGCTCGCTATCCTGCCCTTGCCGCAAATGCTGGAACAGGTGCGCGCATCGGGGGCTGAAGAGTTTGGGGCGATGGAGCCACGAGTCTCCTTCCTCTGGGATCAGGCATGGAACGCCACCGGCATCGGCATCTGGCCGACCCTGCTGATGCTCGCAGCGCTCGGCGGCACGCTCTATGCGCTCGTGAAAAAGCATCCTGCCGGGCTTCTAGCTGGCCTCGTTGCGTGCTCGGCTGTCACCGGCATCTCCTATCGTGCGGCCATCCTGCCCAACCAGTCGTGGATGCTCGCGACGGGCGCATCTCTCTCTGCCCTGCGCGAAGTCTGCGCCCTGCCTGAGGGCTCCGCCGCCTGGGCTGAGTCGGGCTGTCAGGGCCGCGCGCCAAAGGTCGTGCGCGCCATCGCCTTTGCCGAGCCGAGCCTCGTCTTCGAGCTGGGCAACCAAATCATCCTGCCGCCGGAATCGAACGTCGAGATTCCGCCAATCGCAGAAGACAACCGCCCCGCCTGGCTCATCGATACAGGCGACAAGGTCGGCAAGAAGGCGCTGGACGATCTCGTCACTGCCGCCGTGGCCGCCGACCGTTGCGTCCGCTTGGCCCGGCGCTATGCCTTCAACTACTCGAACGGCGACCCCGCTGAACTGGTGGCTGCCGTCGTCGAGCCGGCGGGTTGCCCCTCCGCCAAACCGCCACCGACATTGCGTGACGCACCAGATGAAGACGACGACGCACCGGCGCTGGACCAGTAGCGCTTCCCTGTCGACTGATCAGGACTAGAGCCGGATCGCCTGAGAGGGAATCGCCATCGGCGTTCCAGCGAAGGCGTGAATCGGACTCTCAACAAGCAATCTAGAGCGCTGGATCGGGTTTTGATGTTTCCAACGAGACTGACTGCGCTCTAGCCGCAGATCAGCGCTGCCGCCTCGGGCTCAGGCGTGCACTCGCGGCTGGGCGCCTCGGCGGGACCGCCCTTCACCCATACGTCGACGCGGCGCTGGTTGGGGCAATTCTGATTGTCATCGAGACCGTTAAGTTCGCCAACGCCCTGCACGTCGACAACGCTAAGCCCACGCGCGGTCAGGTAATCCGCAACCGTCTGCGCGCGTCGCGCGCCGAGATCGACGTTGAGCTCGCTCGACCCGCGCGTGTCTGCGTAGCCGTGCACGATCAACTCCTTGCCGGCGAACACGTCCTCGAACGTCGCCAACTGGCCCTTGAGCTCCGTGCGCGACGCCTTGGTCATGCGGCTCGACGCGGTGCAGAACCACGCATGCATCTTGCGCTCCGCGATCGGTATCGCGGCTGGAGGGATCGCGGCGGCAACCGCCGGCGATGTGGTCACAGGGGCGGGCGCAGCAGGGGCTGGTGTCGCGGCAGGCGGCGCAACACCGGCGATCTGGGGATCAGCAGCAGGCGGTGCGGCGGGCGTTGCTTCGGGGATAGGGCCTGTCGGCTTCAGATTGACAGGCGCGTCCCCAAACGGATCGACCCGCGGGGCCGGTGCAGGTGGCGGCATCGCAGCAAGCGATTGACCCGTCATGGATTGCGGCGTCGCCAGTAGGTCGCCCGCAGGCGTTTCTTCGCCTCGTCCGCGGACAAACCACAGCAGCATGAAGGCCAGAACAGCGATGCCGAAGACAACGCCGAAGATATCGTCCTGATTGAAGCCCCTTTTGCTCAGCGCAGACTTCGCGCCCGCAGCCGCCCCACCCCAGTATCCGGCCACGGGTGCGGTCTCCATTTTGCGCAGGACAACAGCGGCCGGTTGCGCTTCGGTCGTCTGGCTGCCCGCCACCTCCTGCCAAGAAGTCTCGACGGCCGCGGCAGTTCCGGCGCGCCCTTTGCGCCTCGCCACCGACTCAAGCTGATCCGCAGGCACAGACGCCGTATCGTAAGGCACGGACTGTGGCGGCTCCACGATTGGCTCAACGACTTCGACCGGTTTCTCCGCAGCGGCCTCAGGCGGCGTCGCGGGACCGGCTGGTTCAGCGGGCTTGGAAGGCGCGGCTGGCGGAGGGCCTTCGCCACCCGTTGATGCCGTAGCGCCTTCGGTGGCCGGCCCTGCACTTGTGGCACTCACCGAAGGCTCAACCGGCTTTGCCGTCACAGGCGCATCAGAATCATCAACCGCTGTCGTCGTTAAACCCTCTGCCTCTGCGTCGGGCGCCGCCAGATCATGCGGAGCTGGCGAGGCGATTGCGTCGGCGGCGGTCCCGGACACCAGAACAAGCGAGCTCGATCGTGCGGCACGCCGAAATTTCCTGAAACCGGTGTGATCAAGCACTGACTTGTTGGCCACGATCTGCAGCGGCGCGCGTGCCGTCTCGGCCTGCACGTCTTCAGACTGCGTGGGCAAGTCGACCGGCGCGGGAGTCTCACGGCGGATCGGTTCGCTCGGAGTAGTCCTGTTTGCTCGCGGAGGCGTCTGCGTCTTGTTGGGCATTGGCGTCTGCAAAGCGCCGGCTTTCGCCGTTGGCCGGATCATCGCGGGGGACGGACCTGCGGACGCGGCAGGTACGAGCGGCTTTTGGCGCTGGACCCTGCCGTCCTTCCGGCCAAACGGATTTTGGGCCAGCTTTGCGTCACGGCCTTGGTCCGGCTTGACCATGGCCTTCTGCGGGATCGACGCAGTTGCTTTTTGTGGTCTTGCGATCTTTTCCGTCTTGCCGATCGGAGTCGTTCCCAACGCCATCTTCGGCTGTTTCACCGAAGCCGGCTTCGGCGTCGCCGCCTGGCCGAGCTTCACGCCAGCCGGGGTCGCAGGCGGTGGCAAGCCCGGTTTCGGGCGCACCATAGACCCTTTACCGGGAAGTAGCCTTGTCGGCTTCGCCTTGGGCGCGAAAGCATCGCCACTTTTTGCCGACGCGGCGACACCAGCCGTCTTGAACGCATCCTTGGAGGACGCAGCCGCTTTCTTCCGGAACTTGTCCGGCGCGTTGCCAAGTCCGTCGCGCGCCGGCGCATTGCCCCGGCTGAATGCATCGCGGAAGGAGCGGGAATCGCCCATCGCCTCCTCGAACGCGCGGGGTGGTTTCTGTGAAACCCTGCGCTGTTAACTGTCTTACCGGTCCAAGTTGCTTCCGGGCAAGCAAAACAGAATGGCGATCCGGTAATGCCGGCTTCCTGACCCCCGTTGCTTCCCAGTCAGGACGGGGCGGGCTAAACCGCCGCCATGACCGATACCCTGCAAGACCCCATCAGCCTCGCCCAGGCCCTGATCCGCCAGCAGACCGTCAATCCCTGTCACGATGGGGCGCAGGATGTTCTTGCCGATGCGCTGGAATCGCTCGGATTCCGCACCAAGCGATACCCCTTTGATGGTGTGGACAATCTCTACGCGCGTCTGGGCGGCGCAGCCCCCAATCTTTGTTTCGCGGGTCACACGGACGTGGTGCCCGTAGGCGACACAGCTGGCTGGACCGTCGATCCTTTCGGCGCCGAAATTCGCGATGGCGTGATGTACGGCCGCGGCACGTCGGACATGAAGGGCGCGATCGCCGCCTTCGTCAGCGCCTCCGCACGCTACATCGCCGATCATGGCAGACCGCAGGGATCGATCTCGCTGCTGATCACCGGCGACGAAGAGGGTCCCGGCCTTCACGG
>CALRWU020000330.1:0-4470 GCA_943371945.1 Azorhizobium sp. AG788 | reverse complement strand
GCCGGTGACATCAGTAGCGCAGGGATGAGCAGTACAGTCCGCATGAGGTTCTCCTGCCTTGCGTGCGCCAGTCTGATCACGCTGCAGCTTCAGCTGCAATGTTTGCCGCCACTTCCCGCTTGACGTTGTCCCGTGCGCGTGGATTACGCGGGGAACAGGAGACGTCCATGTCCCAACTCACATTCCGCTATGCCCGGAAGGGCGACGCCAATGCGATCGTCGATCTGATCGAACGCGCCTATCGCGGGCCGGAAGCCGCTGGCAAATGGACCTCCGAGGCCAACCTTCTGACCGGCCCGCGCACCAACCATGACGAGGTCGTCACGCTGATCGAGCGTGAGGACTCACGCTTCATCGTGGCGGAAGAGTATGGAAACCTGCGTGGCTGCTGTCTCGTGCAAGGCGTCGGCCGCGAGCCGGCGCAGTCCATCCACGCCGCCTATTTTGGCATGTTCGCCATCGAACCGGGCGCGCATGGCGGCGGCCTCGGCAAGATCGTGATCGCCGAAGCCGAGCGTCGGGTTGCAGAGCTCTGGGGAGCGAACCAGATGGTGATGACGGTCATCAACCTGCGCCACGAACTGATCGCCTGGTACGAACGCCGCGGCTATCGCCAGACCGGCGCGACGCTGCCCTTCCCCTTCACCGAGACTTCGGGCGAGACCCATCGCGATTTCCACCTCGTCGAAATGCGGAAGGACCTCGCCTGATGGTGCGCCCAACATGACAAGGTATGTCGCGTTGCTCCGCGCCGTGAATGTCGGCGGCCGCAAGGTGACCATGAAGGAACTGCGCGAGGCGGTTGAAGCCGCAGGCTATGAAAACGTCCGCACACTCATCGCCAGCGGCAACCTTGTTCTCGACGCGAAGAAGACCACCGACGCAAAACTGGAAGCGGCGCTGGAAGGGATTATCGAGGCAACCTTTGGCCTGTCCTCTGAAGTAATGGCGCGCAGCCCGACAGAGTGGTCAGCCATCCTCAAAGCCAACCCCTTCCCGAAGAAGGCGAAGGAAGACCCCGCGCATCTCGTCTGCCTCGTCTGCAAGGCCGAGCCCGACGCCAAGGCAATCGCCGCCTGGCTCAAGACCTTCCGCACAAAGTACGACAGGGGCGAAAAACTCGAAATCGTCGGCCGCGAAATCTACATCGACTATGGCGACTCGATCGGCGAATCGAAACTGATCCTGCCCAGGAAGATGGTCACTGGCACCGCCCGCAACTGGAACACGATGCTCAAGCTCGACGCGATGCTGAACGACTAGCGCGTGGCTTCCGGCGGATTGGCGAACACCATCCGAAGGGCCTCCAGCGCCGCCCGATGATAGATCGTGCCGTGCTGCTCATCCAGCATCTGTACATATTCGAACGTCAGGCCCGCTGGCGAAGCAGCCTTGATCGCCGCCGACATCATGGCCTGCCCGACACGCATCTCCAGCCCACTCTCCGCGATCGCCATGAACAGCGTCCGCGCGCCCGCCGCCTGCCCTGCCAGCAATCCCGGGGCAGCTCGCGACAGTGCCTCCTTGTCCCACCACAGGCTCGGGTCGATCGCGATATAGCCGTCGAACGCATCCGGCTGTTTCAGGAACGCCTCCGTCACGAATAGCCCCGCCAGCGACTCGCCCATCACCGCATCAAACCCGTCCGTGCGATAGCGCTGCTCAACCCACGACTTAACCTCGCCCGTCACGAAGGCGCGAAACCGGTCCGACTCGCCGTGCGTCGGATAATCCTTGCGCAGGCTCGCATCCGTCACCGCTGGAAAGGTCAGCTCGCGCCGCCTGTCTCGCGTCTCGATCCCGACCACGATCATCTCGCGAAAGCTGCCGCTGATCGTGGCGTGCTGCGACAGGCCGGCGATATGCACGAAATCCTGATCCACCCCGCCATCGATCAGGTAGAGCACCGGATAGCGCGTCTCGCCCCTCGCATATCCCGCCGGCAGATAGACGTTCACATGGCGCACCTCGCCCAGCACCGCCGAAGCGATGTCATGGCCGCGCCCCAGCACGATCGGCTGGCCGCCGTCTGCAGACGCAACATTCGCCACTGGCGCCGATTGGCAGGCCGCGCCGAGAAGTGCTGCAATCAGGATCAGGCTGCGCATCACGCCCCTCCGTATGTAAGACAGCGCTGTCTGACAGAACCTCACGCCCCAATCCAGCGGCATCGCCCAGCATCTTTGCCGAACGGCATTCGCGGCCTAGACTGGCGCCCATGACGCAGACCTTCAGCATAGCTCGCCGCTTCAACGGCCCGCACGATTCCGGCAATGGCGGCTATTCCGCTGGCCTCGCCGCCCGCCTTCTCCCCGAAGCCGAAGCGGTCGAAGTGACGCTGCGCGCGCCCATCCCGCTCGAACAGACGCTGCGCGCCCACCCCACCGCCGACGGTCTCGACATCATGACGGACGATGCCGCAACACGCATCCAGATCATGTCGCTCCGCGCGGTGCATCTCGAAACGCCTGACGTGAAATCACCCGGCCTTGAGGCCGCGACGGTCGCCGCCGCCAGCTTTCGCAATGTCGAAGATCACGTCCTGCCTCACTGTTTCGTCTGCGGCCCGGCCCGCGCCGAGGGCGACGGCCTGCGCATCTTCCCCGACTGGCTGAAGGACCCGGCCGGCATCGAGAATCCGAACCGCTACCGCATCGTCGCCGCGCCGTGGCAGCCAACGCCCGATCTTGCCGACGCTTCCGGCCGCGTCGCACCCGAATTCCTCTGGGCCGCGCTCGATTGTCCCGGCGCTTTCGCTATCGAAGCAGAGCCCATCGTGCTGGGCCGCATGTCCGCGCGCATTCTCACCCGCCCGCGCGCAGATGCACCCGACATTGTCGTCGCCTGGGAAAAAGGCCGCGACCGCCGCAAGCACTTCGCCGGCTCAGCCCTTTTCAATGAAACCGGCGACCTCCTCGCCTTCTCCGAACAGATCTGGATCCAGATCGACGCCCACGCCCCGCCGAAGGAGTTGTGAGTAGGCAATGCAGGAGCTTCAGAAGGATCCTAAAGTCATCCGCGCCGCGCGCGCTCACTTGGTTCCGGGCGAGACTATCCTTTGGGCGTGCGCTCAGCATGTGCTGGGTCGACGCGGGCTCCTGGTGCTTGGAGCAACGCTGACTTGGTACTTTGCGATCTGGACAGCAATGGTTTTGATGGCTGGCGGACCACTCGGAGCGCTTGTGTTTCCGATGTCGCTGACAGCGCCCTTCCTGTTTTGGTGGTTGGTGGAAATGATGGCGCGGGCCTTCATCGCAACCGATCGCAGGGTCATCTTCATCTCGCGTGTGTGGCCGTTTCGTTGGTCCTACTGGAACTACGCCGAAATGAACGAGCATCTTGTTCGTGTTGGACTAGATCGGAACATAATTCACTTCGATCAGTTCAACATGCACGGCCGTGGCGTGCCGAACTGGGTATACAACCTGTCTGTGTACCCAACTTACGTGGAAAACGTGCACGACATCGAGTCGGTTCGCGATTTGATCCTAGCCGGCATCGCGCAGAAGCCCGCTCCGGTTGAGGACGCTGGAAAGCCAAGTGAAAATGGGCCGCGGCCTACCGTGCATGGCACCCGTACGGGTTGACTGCAGTCCATGATTATGTCGGCAGAAGTCTACGAACTCTGGACGTCCCTCCACCTTTCAGCGCAAATCGCACCATGGCAGTCGCGCTTCTCGTCATCCTTGGTCTTCTCGCCATCGCTGGGCTTGTCATGTGGATCCTCGCGATCCGCATCTCCTATCGCGTCGATCAACAGCGCGATGGCGACAAGTCGCGCCGCGCCCTCGCCATGACCAACATGTTCCGCTCTGCCTTCTGGGCGCCGGTGGATGACAAGGCCGACCCGAAACTCCGCCGCCAGCTGCAGGTCTACATCTACGCCGCGCTGGGCTGCATGATCGTCATGGCCGCGGGCAGTTTCGCGCTGCCTCTGCTGGCCATGCAGGACAAGGCGCAGATCGCAAAGGCGCCGCCCGCGCCGGTGGACCCCACGGGCACAACGCTCGCCTATCTGCGCGCCAACCAGGACGGCACGCTTCCCGAACAGGTGATCGTGCACGTTGTCTCGCCGACGGAAGTGCACGTCGCCAAGATGGTCGCGCCCTGCACCGACGCCGCCTACGTCACCGGCGTGTTCGACCCGGCCACTCACGAAGCCACGCAACTGATCGGCGGCCGCCTCAATCGCGAGGGCGCACAGACGCCGCAGGTGTGGCTCACCCTCCTGCCTGATACGCGCAGGATGGAGGTGCGCTTCGGCGCGCCGGACGCCAAGCCTCAGGAGACGCATGACGCCCCGGCTGCGCCGTGGCGCATGTACGATTTCGATCTCGCCGAGTTCGCGCTCTTCGGTCCGCGCGAGACGAAGGATTTCGCATTCGGCCTCGCCATGGCCTGGCCCGATGGCACGAGCCCGGCCCTGCGCATCCTCGGCGGCGCCACCGCAAAATTCCTCTATAGCTCCGA
>CALRWU020000329.1:0-4475 GCA_943371945.1 Azorhizobium sp. AG788 | reverse complement strand
GCGCGTCGGCCGGATCATTCTCGAGCAGCGCGCGGAGGTGCGCGAGATCGTTGTGGCGGAAGATGCGCTTGGCGCAATGGGCGCGCTTGATGCCTTCGATCATCGAGGCGTGGTTCAGCTCGTCCGAATAGATGATGACGTTCGGCATGATCTTGGCGAGCGTCGAGAGCGTCGCCTCGTTCGAGACATAGCCGGAGGTGAAGAGCAGCGCGGATTCCTTGCCGTGCAGGCTGGCGAGTTCCTTCTCGAGTTCGACGTGGTAGCGCGTCGTGCCCGAGATGTTGCGTGTGCCGCCCGAGCCGGCGCCGAATGTGTCGACCGCAACCTTCATGGCCTCGATCACGTCGGGATCCTGGCCCATGCCGAGATAATCGTTCGAGCACCAGACGATCACGTCCTGCTCGCGACCGTCATTGTGGCGAACGGAGGCTTTCGGGAATTCGCCGCGGTATCGCTTCACATCGATGAACACACGGTACCGGCCCTCGGAGCGAATTTCTTCCAGGGCATTCTCGAAGGCAGCGAGGTGTTTCATCGGCGTTTCTCTCGTCGCAGCGACCGGCGCTTCTCTGGCGCCCCCGCACCTTATTAGAACTCTGCTTGGCGGTTTCCTAGACTAAGATCAAATCGCTCCCGCAGTCTTGAACCTTCTAGTCGCAGCTGTTTTTGCGAACGTCTCGCAACTGAAGCGCGCATGGTTGGCCTCGCCGTGGCACCGCATCTGGGCGATAACCAACTTGCCCATGGGGCCGGGGGGGCGGATGATGTTCAAGCGGTTGTTGATCTTCGTGGCGCTCGCGGTGTCGAGCGCGCACGCGCACGCGCAGTCAGCCGACACACCCCGCACTGCGGAAGGGCGGCCCGACTTTCAGGGCGTGTGGGAGAGCCGCTGGCTGACGCCGCT
This sequence comes from Azorhizobium sp. AG788, assembly GCA_943371945.1. Classification (GTDB taxonomy): domain Bacteria; phylum Pseudomonadota; class Alphaproteobacteria; order Caulobacterales; family Hyphomonadaceae; genus UBA7672. The sequence goes on along the minus strand of CALRWU020000329.1, from coordinate 3,571 downwards.
GGAGCGACCGGACGGCACGACCGAAGCCACGGTCTCCGGCGAGGTCGCTGCCACCTATGTGGCTGCGCGCTACAAGGCGCTGCAAGGCGAAGGCGCCGCCCTGCACCCGGATAGCGATTTCGATTTTGCAGGACTTCTTCCCGCTGGCGACGGCGCATTTCGCACGTCGCTGATTGTCGAACCTGCCAATGGCAAACGCGCGCAGACACAACTCGCGAAAGAGCTCGTCGCCAAGAACCGCGAAATCCGCAAGGCAGCCGAGAATCCGGAAGGCCTATCGAACGATGAGCGCTGCCTGAGCGCCAATGGCCGCGCCCCGCTCGGCGTGAGCCCCGGCAGCATGTACCGTCAGATCGTTCAGACTCCCGGTCACATGATGATCTACACAGAAGACCAGATAGTGACCCGGGTCATCGGAATTGGCGCAGCCCCACGCCCCGCCGGCCTCGTCTCGCTAGCAGGTGACTCGGTAGCGGCCTGGGATGGCGACACGCTGGTGGTCGTCACCACCCAGATCCGGCCGCAGCTGGCCCCGCCCGGAATGCCGGCCTTTGATCAGCAACGCCGCGTCACCGAACGCTTCAGCCTGATTGCGCCTGACGAGATCAGCTATGACTACGTTCTGGAAGACAGCGCGCTGCTGGCCGAACCGATGCGGGTACAGTACGCGCTGAGACGCACCGATCACGCGATGTTTGAATCCGCCTGTCACGAGGGCAACTATTCGATCGGCGGCATGATGCTGGGCGCTCGCCTCACCGAAGACGTCGGAAAGGCAAACTGAAAACAGAACCGCCGGCCTCTTGCGGGGCCGGCGGTGGAGGGTGTCAGGTAGGGTCGCCAGTTGAAGGCAAGTCCGCCCGCTTCCCTTAGGTTGTCAGCCCCGAACTATCAGGCCGGGGTCTGCACGCGTACAATCTAAACCTGCAAACCTAGAGCTGGTAGCGGATCTGGTCCGACCAGAAGCGCTCAAGGCGAGCCAGCGACTTGTTCAGCTGGTCGAGGTCATCCGAGCGCACCGAAGCGGTCGGCTCGAGCGAACCGGCCTGTTTCTCGAAGAGATCGGCGACGCGGTTGCGGACGGCCTTGCCTGACGGCGTGAGCTTGAGGCGAACCGTGCGGCGATCATCGCTGGAGCGCGACTGGACGAGATAGCCGCCTTCCTGGAGCTTCTTGACGTTGTAGGACATCGACGTGCCGGCGAAGGAGCCCCGCGCACGAAGAGCGCTGGCGGGGGTTTCGGACTCACCGATTTCGTACAGCAGCAGGGCTTGCACGCCGGTCAGCGAGCGCTCGCCATTGCGTTCCAGATTGTCCTTCACGACGTCGTGGAGACGGCGGTGAGCCTGCTCCAGCAGCGACAGGGCTTTCAGGAAGGATTGCTCAACGTTGTCGTCACCCGCGATTTCGCGGACCTTCACGTTCGTCATCACCATCACCATCGTTTTGTTTTTTGTGCCGCTCTGGTCGGCTTATTGGTGAAGCTACACGAGGGTGACTAAGCAATCGCTAAGTCGAACGAGTTTGATGCAATTTTCTACTGGTTTTTGTCTGGTTTTACTTTGTTTATGTTGGTGATCAGGAAGTAAACAGAACCCTCTGATCTGCACGTATCTCGCGGAGCCCTTGTGCTGCAGCGGTTGGCTTTACAAGCACTGCCCGTGTGGTTGTCTGCCGTCCGACGGCTGAGATGCGAGGGAGTCGAACGTGGGGACGAGACTGCAGGCCCTTTGCGCACTCGGCGCTGCCTGCCTGCTGGCGTCCTGCGGCCCTGCGCCAGCGCCGGACGCGACACTGAACCTGTCACGCAGCGCTGATGCAGCCGCTGAACCCTTGCCCGCGATGCCACTGGTGCCCGATGTCGAGGCCGACTCCATTCCGATGATGAATGGCGTGCCGCTCGTGCCGCTGACCGAGGAGGTGAGCTTTCTCGACGAGCTGGAGCCGGTCGCAACTTACCGGATGCCGGCCGAGTACAACACGAACCACACCGCAATCCAGATCATCAAGGAAGAAGAGAAGCTGCGGCTTGAGGCGTACGAGCTCGGGGGGCTGTGGCTGATCGGCTATGGCCATCTGATGATGGAGGGTGAGGACGACGTGATCGACGAGGCCACGGCGGACGCCTTCCTGAAGGAAGACCTGCACTGGTGCGAGGACTCCATCGAGCGCTATGTGAAGGTCCCGATCACGCTGAACGAGTTCAGCGCCATGACGGCGTTCTGCTACAATGTCGGCTCCGGCAAGACGCGGAAATCGTCGATCGTGAAACGCGTCAACAAGGAGGATCGCCCGGGCGCGGCGAACAGCTTCCTCTTGTGGAACAGGATGAATGGCGTCGTGATGAAGGCGCTGGCGAAACGCCGCGCACGCGAGCGGACGCTGTTCCTGACGCCTTGATGCCTGCCGAGCGAGTCCCCGTCCCGCCCTCGTCCTTCGACGGACGCTCCCTTCGCTCCTGCTCAGGATGAGCGCTCAGGGTAGATCGCAAAGTAGCGCTCATGGTGAGCAGCGACCGAAGGGGGCGTCCGTCGAACCACGAGCGCGGGGCTCACCGATGCTGCTAAGCCCTGGCGTCGCTTGCAGTCCCCTCGACGATCTGGCGGATCGCCTGCTCGAACACTTTGGGTGGCTGGCCACCCTGCACCATCCAGCGCTGGTTGAAGATGACCGACGGCACGGCGCTGATGCCGCGATTGCGCCAGACCTCTTCCTCGTGGCGAACTTCTGCGGTGTAGGCGCCAGAGGTGAGTACGTCGCGCGCCTTGTCTGCATCCAGCCCCGCGGTTTTCGCGGCGCCGATGAGCACCTCGTGATCGCTGGTGGATTTCTGTTCGGTGAAGTTGGCGGCGAACAGCGCTTCCTTCATTTCCAGCTGCCGCCCCTCGATGCCCGCCCAATAGAGCAAGCGGTGCGCGTCGAACGTGTTCCAGATGCGGCTGTTGGCGTCGTAGTTGAACTTGAAGCCCAGCGCTTCGCCGCTTTCGCGGATGGCGCTGCGTGAAGCAGCGGAGCGCGCAGGGTCGGCGCCATATTTCTTCTGAACATGCTCTGTCGTGTTCTCGCCTTCGGGCGGCATGTCAGGGTTGAGCTCGAAAGGCTGGAAGTGGATTTCCGCCTCGACCTTGTCGCCCACGGCATCCAGCGCCTGCAGCAGGGAGCGCAGGCCGACGACGCACCACGGACAGGCGACGTCAGACACGAAATCGATGCGCAGCGGTTTACCCATGGCAATCTCCCTGAAGCTTTGGGCTCCTTCGCTCCTAATCTAGGGCCGACGGCGGCCTTGCGCCACTGCGACCGGGCGCGCGATAGTTGGGCCAGGGAGAAAACACATGTCCAGCCGCGCGTTCGACGTCCAGCTTGAGAGCATTGGCCAAGTGCTGGCCGGGCCGTGGCGCAAGCCGGTGAACATGTTGCTGGAGCAGTCCTACGACAATCACCTGTCGCTGCATGACGACGCGATGGCGCAGAAGCTGGGCTTCAAGGCGGGACCGATCGAGGGGCCCACGCACTACAGCCAATTTGTTCCTCTTGCAGAAGCCATCTGGGGCGAGCGGTTCCTGCGCGA
>CALRWU020000328.1:0-4482 GCA_943371945.1 Azorhizobium sp. AG788 | reverse complement strand
AACTGGAACGGCTGCTCGACTGCCCAGTCCGATTTATCGCTCACAAATTCTGAAAGAGCACGCCATGAACAAACACATCGACCCCAAGAGCATCGAGCCGTTCAAGGTCACCACCGGCCCTCTGCCCGCGAGCACAAAGCGCTACTCGCCCGCGCCCGGCTTTCCGGATGTCATGGTTCCCTATCGCGAGATCGCGCTGCACCCCACGGCGAAGGAACCGCCGATCCGCGTCTACGACACCACCGGCCCCTACTCCGATCCCGCCGCGAAAATCGACGTGCAAGCCGGCCTGCCCCGCATCCGCTCGCCATGGATCGCCGCGCGTGGCGATACCGCCGCCTATGACGGCCGCAATGTGAAACCGGAAGACAATGGCCACGTCACGGGCGACAAGCTCGTCCCGCAATTCCAGCACCACGCGCCACCGCTGCGCGCCCAGCCCGGCAAGCGCCTCACGCAATACCAGTACGCCAAGGCCGGCATCATCACCGCCGAGATGGCCTATGTCGCGCACCGCGAAAACATCTGCCGCGAGGCGATGGCCGAAGGCGCGCTGGAGCGCCATGCCGACGGCGAGGATGTGTTCGCCGGCAGCTTTCCGCAGGCGATCCCCGAATTCATAACGCCGGAGTTTGTGCGCTCCGAGATCGCGCGGGGCCGCGCAATCATCCCGGCAAACATCAATCACCCGGAACTCGAGCCGGTAATCATCGGCCGCAACTTCCTGGTCAAGATCAACGCCAACATCGGCAACAGTGCCGTCACTTCCTCGGTCGAGGAAGAGATCGAGAAGCTCGTCTGGTCGATCCGCTGGGGCGCCGACACAGTCATGGACCTCTCCACCGGCCGCAACATCCACAACATCCGCGACTGGATCATCCGCAACTCGCCCGTCCCCATCGGCACCGTCCCGATCTACCAGGCGCTCGAAAAAGTCGGCGGCGACCCCGACAAGCTCGACTGGTCCGTCTTCAAGGACACGCTGATTGAACAGTGCGAACAGGGCGTCGACTACTTCACCATCCACGCCGGCGTGCGCCTGCAATACATCCACCTCACCGCCAAGCGCGTCACCGGCATCGTCTCCCGCGGCGGCTCCATCATGGCGCGCTGGATGCTGTCGCGTCACAAGGAGAGCTTCCTCTACGAGCGCTTCGACGAGATCTGCGATCTCATGGCCGAATACGACGTCTCCTTCTCGCTCGGCGACGGCCTGCGCCCCGGCTCCATCGCCGACGCCAACGACGCCGCGCAGTTTGCCGAACTCGACACGCTCGGCGAGCTCACCAAGGTCGCGTGGGACAAGGGCTGCCAGGTGATGATCGAAGGCCCCGGCCACGTGCCGATGCACAAGATCAAGGTCAACATGGAGAAGCAGCTCAAGGTCTGCGGCGAGGCGCCGTTCTACACGCTCGGGCCGCTCACCACAGACATCGCGCCCGGCTATGATCACATCACGAGCGGCATCGGCGCGGCGATGATCGGCTGGTTCGGCACGTCCATGCTCTGCTACGTCACGCCGAAGGAACATCTCGGCCTGCCCGACCGCGACGACGTGAAGGTCGGCGTCATCACCTACAAGATCGCCGCCCACGCCGCCGACCTCGCCAAGGGGCATCCTGCTGCGAAGCTACGCGACGATGCCCTCTCCCGCGCGCGTTTCGAATTCCGCTGGGAGGACCAGTTCAACCTCTCGCTAGACCCCGAAACCGCAAAACTCTTCCACGACGCCACCCTGCCGAAAGACGCCCACAAGGTCGCCCACTTCTGCTCCATGTGCGGCCCGAAATTCTGCTCGATGAAGATCACAGCCGACGTGCGCGAATACGCCGCCAAGCTCAACGACCCGTCCTCCCTCGGCGAAGCCGGGGGAGGCGTCCCGCCGCGCAGCGGCGTGACGGAGGGAGCTGCCGCAACGCGCGCCGATGTCGAAAAGGGCATGGCCGACATGAGCGCAAAATTCGCGGAAGTCGGCAAGGAGCTATACGTCAGCGAGACGGGCCAGAAGCGGGAGCCGATTGATTGACTCGCCAGTCTAAAGCACCATCGCGTGTGAATTTTTAAAACTGTTGGGGGGGCCACACGATGCACACGACACGAGTGACTTTGTCTGAGTTTCAGTCATTCGACCAAGAAGGAGCCGTCGTCGAGCGGCTGAACAGATTCAACATATTTGTCGGGCCCAATAACGTTGGAAAATCCAAGCTCCTTCAGGCTCTGAAGCGCCTTCAACCAAAGATGGGAGATGAAAAGTACCTAATCGACACGACCGGTGAGGACTACAGAGTTCGATATAGGGCACCCATTACTGAGCAAATTGCTCGCAGCGCGTTTCCAGAGGGAACGTCTGGAGGACCGTTCGGCGGAGGGAATTGGTGGTCAGCTGTTGGTAAACATCTACTCACAAGCGATGTGGAGTTAGAAGTCAGACTCAATAGCACTCCCTCAATTTGCGAGATCGCAATTCAACAAGATCTTCGCATCAATTACGATGCCATTGATGCCGTGCACGCCAACATTCAAAAGTAACTGCGCGGTTCCCTCTTCCATTCCCAGCTGGGGGCTTCGTAATGGCTGCAGAACGAGATGTTCGCAGAGAAGGAGACAGCGCTGCTGATGCCATTCAAGCGGATGGGTCGGGAGTCACAACCGCGATTCGAAGGACACTGCACTCGGCAGACAGAGACCACGCGCTGGTCCGAAAGTACATGCTTGCAGACCTCAATCGCATTCTTCATCCGGACTTCGAATTCAAAGAGATTCTAGCTCGTCAGCATGCTGATAATCACGACTGGGAAGTCTTTCTGCTTACAAAAAGCGATCAGCCGGTTCGGCTTTCACAGAGCGGTTCCGGCCTCAAGACACTGTTTTGCCTACTCGCCAACATTCACCTTAGGCTGCAGGCCAAGGACAAGCAGATTTCCACCGGCGTGTTTGTGATTGAAGAATTGGAGAACTCGCTACATCCTAGGGTTCAACGCAACCTATACCAGTATTTGCGCGACCGCTTCACGGGCGACGCACTCGTGCTCATGAGCACCCATTCTCCGATAGCAATCGATTTTTTCCAATCGGATGACGCCGCATCTTTGTACAGCGTTTCTCAAAGCGATGGAGCAACCCGCTGCCGACGTATCGAAGCGTTCGACGATACGGTGGGATTGCTAGACCTTATTGGCGTCAAGGCGTCAGACGCGCTGATGAGCAATTTTGTGATATGGGTCGAAGGCCCTTCTGACCGAGTTTATCTGAACCACTGGATTCAGCTTTTGACCGGCGGCCGTTTTCGGGAGGGGCGGGACTATGCAATAATGTTCTACGGAGGAAAATTGCTATCGCATCTGACCATGGCACCAACAGAGGAAACCGAGGCTTTCATCAAGCTTCTGCGCATCAATCCCAAATGCAGCATCCTAATCGATAGCGACAAGGCGCGCTCACCAGATTCGATAAATGCCACGAAGAGACGAATCGCGGCTGAGTCTGCAGCAGCTGGTAGGTTTTGTTGGATCACGCAGGGACGCGAAATCGAGAACTATTTGTCGAACGAATTTTTGGATAAAGCCATCGGTGGAAAATTCGATCCAGGTGATGAGTTCACGGACATCTTTAATGGATGGCCGGAGCGTTTGAAAGGGATGGCTGGCATCAAGAGCAAACTGGAGTTGGCGGCTTACGCTGCACAACACGCGGCAGCTTCTGACTTCACGATGGATTGGGCAACGCAAGCGGCGGAGTTGGTGAGACAAGTCGAGCTCGCGAATGCTTAAAGAAGTGGCGACAGGCCGATTCCACTGCGCGCTGCTGTTCTAGAGATAGTTCGCACAGAGCGAACTACGCGGCGCGGGGAGCACCGGCCCTGCAGTAACCACCGGCCCGGCGCTACGCGCGCATCGCTTCGCGATGCCTTCGACGGACGGCCCTTCGGGCCTGCTCAGGATGAGGGCCCTGATGATCTCGGAGCGTGTGCAAGGCACACGCGCTCAGCAATCTCCGTCGCGCTGCAGCGATATCCGCACGGTCAGGCGCTGGCGGCCGCCCTGTCCATCGGTGTTCATCAGCACGCCGCCTGACACGGTGAGCGATGTCTGCCCCGCGCTGAGGACGGTAAGCGTGCCCTCCACCAGCGAACCCGAGCAGCTGACATCATAGACGCCGCCGCCACGCGCCGACGTGCTGCAGGCGGAATTGTAGTCGTTCAGGTAGGCCGCCACGACATGCGCCGGGTCGCGGAAATCCTGCATGTCGGCGAGGCAGATCTGCTCCGAGGCGCTGCCATGATCGGCCGACCAGTTGAGCGTGTACTTGCCCGCCATGAGGCCCGAGCCGCCCTGCGCCAGCGCCACCCCCGACACTCCGGCAATCGCCAACGCCATCAAGCCGCCGAACAGTTTCACGCGCATCCGCTCACACTCCCGTCTGCGCCGCTTCTAGGCGAGCGCGGTGCGCAACGAAAGAGCCGGCAGCAGGGAGGACACGCGC
>CALRWU020000327.1:0-4488 GCA_943371945.1 Azorhizobium sp. AG788 | reverse complement strand
AGTCGCGCCGTAAAAGCCCGCAAGAGCCCACCAACCCGCGTTGCCCCCGGAGTTGTGCACGATTTCGCCGATCAGCATGATCATTAGAAGTTGCGCGAGCGTCTGGATGGCCAGATAGGCGCCCGACCAACGTTCCGGCATTGGCGTGCGTGCGATCATGGCGATGGTGACCCACATCAGCACGCCGCTGGGCAGCCCGGCGATTGCGCGAACGGCAATGACCGTGTCGCCGCTGAAGTATGGGGTCGCCACGTTGAGGCCGACCAGAGCCAGCGCCATGACGGCGCCGATCAATTTGAGCTGGACGGGTTTCAGTATGGCGCCGGAGGCGAACGCCGCGAGCCCCAGCGTCAGAAGCTCCGCCGAGACAGATTGGTTCAGCTGGCTAGAGGTAAGTCTCTCGGCGCGAACGAGCGTTCCGAGGAGATCGGGACCGACCCCCGCGATCATGATGCCGGCGACGCCGACGAACATTACCGCGAAGATTTCAAGGTTAGAGGGCCGTGGACCGATCCAGGCGCCGTTCGGTGTCTCAGAGTTCATGGGGCTCAATAATCGTAACGGAGGAAGACGCCCGCGGTGCGGCGCGCGCCCATGCTGAACAGGTCGAAGCCAAGACCTTCGATCGGGATGATGTCGCTGATGTTGGTCTCGTCGAAGATGTTGCGACCGAAGAGGCCGAGTTCCCAATTGCCCGAGTCCGGCTTCCAGCCGAAGCGCAGGTTGACGAAGGTGCGGTCGCCATCCGACAGGCGTTCGACGTTGCGGGTGTCGTAGTAGACCTTTGTCCGATACGCGACGTCGCCCTGCGCGGACGCCTCACCGCCGAAGATGGCCCATTCATAGCGCGCGGAGGCGTTGATGCTGGTTTCCGGCGCGTTCGGCAGGGTGTTGCCGGAGTAGTCGTCACCGTCGGACTGGAAGTCCTTGTATTTCGCATCGAGGAAGGACGCGCTGAGCGAGAGGTCGAGCCCGTCCATCGGCGTGGCGGTCAGTTCGGCTTCGAGGCCGGAGACCTCAGCGTTCGAGGCGTTGGTGAAGTTCTGGACCGTGAGCTGCGTGTTGGGATCAACAATCAGCGTGTAAACCTGCAGGTCCTGATAATCGTAGAAGAACGCCGCGAGGTTCGCAGTTACCATGCCGTTGAACAGCTGGGATTTGAGGCCGACTTCGTACGCGTCGACCTTCTCGTCATTGTAGGGAACGAGCGCATTCGGGTCGGTTGTCTGGCCCCCGAAGAAGCCGCCGCTCTTGAAGCCGCGGTTGTAGGTTGCATAGGCGTTGAGATCGTCAGTGAACTGGTACTTGAGGCCGAGGCGACCTGAGACGGAGTCGAATTTCTTGCTGTCATCGACGACGAACAGGCTGGCGGAGCCTGTGTCCGGGACGCTGGCGTAGGTGGCGTCGTAGCGGAACGACTTGTCATCGGCCGAGTAGCGCAGGCCGACGGTGGCGGTCAGGCGATCGGTGATGTCGTAGTCAACCTGTCCGAAGGCGGCGTAGCTGTCGGTCTCCTGCGTGAAGGGCCAGCCGAAGACGCCGATGCCTTGCGGAAGGTCCGTCGCCGGGTCGCCCGAATTGGCGACGCGGAAGACATCGAGATAGGAGTTTGAGTCCAGATCGTCGTGGGCGAGGTAGACGCCGACGACCCAGTCGAGCGCGTTGTCGCCGTTCGATTGCAGGCGCAGCTCTTCGCTGGCGGCCCATTGCTTGGCGCGGTAACGGGCGGTGACGATGTCTGTCGGGCCGGCGTCGGTGTCTTCGACGTCGTCGCGATCGGCGTGGTCGTAGCCAGAGACGGAGATCAGCGACATGTCGCCGAGATCCCAGGTGAAGGTGGCCGAGGCGCCGTAGGTTTCGACCTCGTCCTTGCCTTCAAGGTGGTAGTCACCCTGATAGAGATTGGTGCTCGTGTTGGCGTAGCCGGCGAGATCGGTGCACTGGCCGGACGTGTAGAATTGCGGGGCGCAGAAGCCATCCGGGCCGGCCTGTGCTGGTGATGCGGGCAGGAGCGAGCGGTTGTAAGCCAGGATGGAGCCGCCTTTCGAGCGGCCGTAGCGGACCTGAAACAGGCCTTCGAGATTGTCGCTCGGCGTCCAGCTCAACGTGCCGCGCAGGCTGCCCCGGTCGGCGTTATTACCATGGTTTCCGGTCAGGCGGTTGAGGGTGTAGCCGTCATTGGTGACGTAGGTGCCGGCGACGCGATAGCCGAGGAGACCGGGTATGATCGGCCCACCGACGCCGGCCTCTGTCGTGATCGAATTGAACGTGCCGTATTCGACATAGGCGTCGGCCTCGAATTCGTCGCCCGGCTTGCGGCTGATGACGTTGATGGCGCCGCCCGTGGTGTTGCGGCCGTAGAGCGTGCCTTGGGGGCCGCGCAGGACTTCGACCCGTTCGAGGTCGAAGAACTGGCCCATCTGGGCGAGGGGCGAGCCGATATAGACGCCGTCGGTATAGATCGCGACGGCGCTGGCGGTGTTCGGGTTGAAGTCGTTGAGGCCGATGCCTCGGATGAAGATCTTGGGGTTAGCGGCGTTGTCGTCGGTTTTGATCTGCAGGCTGGGGGCAAGGGCGTTGAGATCGAGCACGTCGGTGACGCCGAGGTCCTGCAGCTGTTCGCCGCCGATAGCGGTGACCGCGACGGGGACTTCCTGCAAATTCTCCGCGCGTTTGTTCGCGGTGACGATGACGACGTCCCGACCTGAATCGGGAGTCTCCTGTGCAAAGGCGGGCGCGGCCACGGCCAAGAGCGCGGTGCAGCTAAGAATACGGGTCCGGAACGCGTGCATGATAAACTCCCTGTCCAGCGAGTGGAGAAAGCTAGTCATCGCTCACTTTTGGTTGCAAGCGAATAATTGGGTGCGCGCGCCGCATAAATTCGCCGCGCCGCAACATGACTGAAACGCAGGCGACGGCGCCTAATGGGCAGCGAGTGCTATCAGCACGGCGGGACTCTCGCGTGGTCGGCGAAATCGTTGGGGCCGCTCTACGGCGTGTGAAGCCACTTCGTCGCGCTCAATGCCTCGGGTCTCAGCCTCGCGCAGTGAAATGCGCTGGTCGATGGGGCTCGCGCAAGCGATGCGGCTGAGCGGGCGCCGGCCGCCCCGTCGGGAGCGTTCATGCTGGCCGACAATGACCCGGTGTTCGCACTCGACACTGTCCTCGCTCCCGTCCTCGCCCCGCAGGAGGGTTGGGCGCTGCTGGCTGTATAGTCGAGCACCACCACGAAACCGTCAGATTTGCGGCCCGCGCTATCTGCGCTAGCTTGAACCCGTGACTTGGGTTGGGAGTAGTGCAGATGGGTACGTGGACGCCGGGGCCCGGGCCGACCGCTGGCGATGATACATTCACTGGAGGCGCCGAGTTCGACGTCATCGATGCAGGGCCCGGTAACGACACCGTTCAGGGCGGACCTGGCGATGATTTCATCCTGGGTAACACGGGTAATGACCTGCTTTCCGGCGGTGACGGCAACGATGACATACGCGGCGACGCCGGTGACGATGTCATCAATGGTGATGCTGGGAGGGATTTTCTTCTTGGGGGGCTCGGAGCCAACACCATACATGGCGGGGTCGGCGACGACAGCATAAGTGCTGGCGACGACTATCAGTATTCGCAGGCTGGATTGAATCAGCTTTTTGGCGATGCAGGCGACGATACGATAAACGTGCGAGCGCTTGGCCCGATTGGCGCGAAGCTTTTTGGTGGTGACGGAAATGACATTCTGGGGATCATGACGCCGAATGGCGACACGATCGACGGGGGCGCCGGGCACGACACGATCTGGGTCGAAGGCGTCCTTGGCACTCCATCTGGCGAGCCCGTACCCATAAATCTCGTAATCGATCTCGCTGCTCAGACGGTTACCGGGCGCTCGCGGACGGTAACCTACGTCTCAATGGAGTCGGTGATTGGAGGATACGGAAACGACATCATTCGCGGAGATGCCGGTGCGAACTGGCTGATTGGCGCCGATGGCGATGATATTCTGGAAGGCGGGCCCGGCGACGACATCATATCCGGCGACACCGCAGTCGGGCGTCCGGGAACGGACTTGCAGCCGGCGTTTCTCATCGATCACTACAAGTCAGACACAGTCACCTATGAGCAGGCCGCCGGGTCAGTCCGGGTCTCTCTGTCTCATTTTATCGAGAGCCAGGGACAAGCGACTGGCGCGGCGGGGACAGACCGCCTCTACCTCATCGATAACGTGATCGGCAGCAACTTCGATGACATCATTATTGGCGCAGACTTTTCTGGCATCCGCAATGCTTTTGGAGTCATCGAGTACGGCCGGAACCGACTCGAAGGTCGCGCTGGGGATGACCATATTTCGGGGCTTGGGGGGAGCGATGAACTCCTTGGCCAGGATGGCAACGACACGCTTTTAGGCGGATCGGGAGATGACTGGTTATCCGGTGGAGCCGGAAATGACTCGCTGCAGGGTGGTGACGGCGATGACGTACTTCTTGCTGGGGAGGG
>CALRWU020000326.1:0-4491 GCA_943371945.1 Azorhizobium sp. AG788 | reverse complement strand
GAGCGGAGTGAAATGCACCGCTGGTTCATCCGGCGCGAGGGTGAGGACACGCGCATAGGGCAGAAACTCCGCAATCCAAGCTCTCGCGATCTCCAATTCCCTTACGTCAGCCTAACTCCGGCTTCGCTCACGCGGAAATTCTTTCGCACCTGCGGCATAATTAATCTTGCCTTTGCCGCGGCGCGGCATTAGATGGTTGTCAACGATACGGACGCCCCCAAGGAGCCCCCCATGAACACGATGACCGACATGTTCGACTTCAACAAGAACATGGAACAATTCTCGAAATTCATGCCCGATTTCGCCAACGCAGCGCCGATGAAGGCCTTCACTGACATGTCCGCGAAGTACCGCGCCGTGGCGATCGAAGCCCTCAACAAGAACGTTGAGCTGACGACCGCCTGGATGACGGACGCCGCCAGCCAGGCGACGACCCTGATGACCCCGGAAGCCCAGCCGACCGCCTACGCCAAGAAAGCCGGCGAACTGGCCCAGGCCGCGATGCAGGACATCCCGGCCCGCTTGATGGCCTACGCTGAAGTTGCGAAAAAAGCCCAGACCGAACTGCTCGACAGCGTCGTCGCCATGACGCCGAAAGTTGTCGAAGAAGCCACGGCGCAAGCCAAGGCCGCCGTCAAAACCGCCAAGAAAGCTGCCTAAGCTTTCTTCGCCGACGGTCTGACCGAACAAAGGGCGCGTGAGTCGGGAAACCACTCCGCGCCCGTTTTGTTTGTAGAGCGCCGCGTCGCGTTCGTTTCGGGTGCTGACGTGCAGTTAACGCTGCATCCAACTCTCGCGAGCCCCACCTGCGTGTGCCTAATTGGTGATGGCCGAATCAAGTGGTCGTCGGCCGTGTAGAGTTAGACCTGTAGAGTACGGGAAAGGCGCGCTTCATCGAAGCGCGTCTTTTTCTTGTGGGCCCTCTCCCTCGCACAGCCACCTTGCTCGCACCGCGAAATTCAGCTCCACAGGAAGCGGAGGGCCACATGAATTTCTCGTCCGATACCGCCGCGCCAGCACACCCCGCCATTCTCGAGGCAATGCTCGCCGCCTCAAAAGGCCCCTCCCCCAGCTATGGCTCGGACCCATGGACCGCCTCTGCGCGAAAAGCCCTGAGCGAGGTATTCGAGACCGATCTCGATATCTGGCTCGTCTCGTCCGGCACCGCCGCCAACGCCCTCGCCCTCGCCACGCTGTGCCCGCCTCATGGCGGCGTGCTCTGCCACAACGAAGCGCACATTGAGCGCGACGAGCGCGGCGCGCCTGAATTTTTCACCGGCGGCGCCAAGCTGTCGCTCCTTCCCGGCGCCCACGCACGCATAGAGATGAGCGCGCTGCGCGAAAAGATCGCCGCAAACCGGCACGCCTTCATGCACGAGACGCCGGCCCATGTGCTGTCGCTTTCCAACCTGACCGAGAGCGGCGCCGCCTATCGCCCGTTCGAGATTGCCGAGCGCGCCGCCCTCGCCCGCGAAGCCGGGCTTGCCGTTCATCTCGACGGCGCGCGTCTTGCCAACGCGCTGGTCTCCACCGGCGCATCCGCGGCAGAGATGACATGGCGATCCGGCGTTGATGCGCTGTGTTTTGGCGCAACCAAGAATGGTGCGGTCGGTTGCGAAGCGATCATCCTCTTCGGCGCCGCCCGTCAGCGCGCGCATGACCTCATGGTCCGCGCCAAGCGTGCGGGCCACATGCCGCCGAAGATGCGATTCCTCGCCGCGCAGATGTCAGCCTATCTCAAGGACGGTCTCTGGCTCCAGCTCGCACGGCGCGCCAACACTTCAGCAACCAGTCTTGCGACGACATTAACTCGCGCGGGCGCCGAACTCGCGCATCCCGTCGACGGCAATGAAGTATTCGCACACCTTCCCGATGGCATGGCCGACAGGCTTTCCGCTGCGGGCGCCACATTCTATCCGTGGATCGATGGATCGCACCGCTTCGTCTGCTCATGGGCGACCGAGCCATCCGAAATAGACGCCTTCGCCGCCTATCTCGCCTGACTGCGTCAGTCCCGTATCAGGATCGATAAAATTGCGTCGATCCGTTTACGGGAAATCGACTCTGTTCTGCCAATGTGCGTAGACAGAAGGGGTGCCAGGTGGGGTTGGCGACTATAATTCGATGAACGTCACGAGCATCCGGACGATCTTCCTTGGCGAGGTGGATATCCCCGCCAACCAGCGCGAAGCCATAAGCGCCGCACGTCGCAGAGCTTTCCATTCACTCGCCCCCTTGGCGGCGATCCATTCGCTGCTGAACGCCGTCGTCCTGACCTTCGCATTCTGGAACACCCAGGCGATGCCGCTGGTGTTTGTGTGGTGCTACACCAGCGCCGTTCTGATTTTCCTGCGGCTCCGCGACAGGGGGGCGGCTGAAGACCAGGTGGATGCCAGGACCGCCGACAACCGCCTTGTCCGCTACACGCTTTTCTCTGGTGCGGCATGGGGCCTGATCATCGCCATGCTGATCGCTTCGAGCGGTCCCGAGCATGACCTCCTGCTCGGCCTGTTTACCGCCGCGATCCTATGCGTGGGCGCACTCCTGCATTCCAGCTTCCCGCTTGCCTCGCTCGGCTATTCGCTCCTTGTCGGCGTCGGCGCGTGCATTGGTATAGTGGTCGGCGATCATGCCTGGTCGATCAATGCGATACTTATGATCGCGGCGACCGTCATAGCGCTCCAGCGCTTCGCCGCGACGACCAACGCAACCGAGATCAAGCGACAGCTCGCCAATGCCGCCACGCAAGAAGCAACGGAAACAATGAGCCTTCTGCTGCGCGATTTCGAGGCCCACTCCGCTGACTGGCTCTGGCGCGTAGGGGCGGACGGACGCCTCTCGCAGCCCTCACAGCGGTTCATTGATGCAACCGGGCTTACGGTGGAAATCCTCGAGGGCGGTAACCTGCTCGCCCTGTTCGCGCCTGAATCCGCCCAGCAGCTCGACAGGCTGCTGAGACAACGCGAACCTTTCCACGACGAAGTCCTGCGCGTCGCCATCGGCGATCGCGACGCCTGGTGGTCGCTCAGCGGCCAACCGACCTCGGATGGAGGCTGGCGTGGCGTCTGCTCAGACATCACGCGTTCACGCGACGCCGAAGCGCGGATAGCTTACGTGACCGAATTCGACGGTCTCACCGATCTCCCCAACCGCGCCATGCTGGTGCGTCAGCTCGAAATCGCGCAGGCAGACGCGGAATCCGGCGGCGATGGGTTTGCGCTGTTCGTGGTCGACCTCGACAATTTCAAGGCCGTCAACGACACGCAGGGCCACCCAGCCGGCGACGCCTACCTGAAAGTGGTAGCCGAACGCCTGCGCGACAGCATCGGTCCGGATGCCTTCCTCGCCCGCCTAGGCGGCGACGAATTCGCCATTCTCAAAAACGATGTAATCGCGGAGGAGGCTATCGACCTCGCCGACCTGATCGTAGATGCACTGCTCGCGCCCGTTCATCTCAACGATAAGGAGATCCTCGCCGGCGGCAGCGTCGGCGTCGCGGTCGCGCCCGAAAACGGCACGGACCCGGCCGACCTCATGAGAAACGCCGAGCTCGCCCTCTATCGCGCAAAGGCGCAGGGCCGCGGTTGCGCGCGCTTCTTCGAACCGGGCATGCAGGAAGACGCCCGCGTTCGCGCCGACCTCGAAACCGACCTGCGCGCCGCCCTCGCGAACGAAGCGATGGACGTCTACTTCCAGCCGCTCGTGAACACGCGCACACACAAGGTGTCCGGCTACGAGACTCTGCTGCGCTGGAACCGCCCCGGCCACGGTCTCGTCTCGCCTGCCCTGTTCATCTCCTGCGCCGAGGAAACGGGCATCATCGTGCCCCTCGGCGAGTGGGTGATCCGTCGGGCGATTGCGGAAGCGGCCCAGTGGAAGGACGATGTCGCGGTCGCGATCAACCTGTCGCCCGCTCAGATGAAGAACCCATCGCTACTGGCGACGATCGTCGGCGCCCTCGCCGCCTCCCAGCTCGATCCCAGCCGTCTCGAGATCGAGATCGTCGAGAGCGTGCTGATGGACGAGACAGAGCACAACATCCGCACGCTTCACGCCTTGCGTGAGCTGGGCGTCAAAATCGCGCTCGACGATTTTGGCACGGGATACTCATCACTAAGCTACCTGCGCGCCTTCCCCTTCGACAAGATCAAGATCGACCAGCGCTTCGTGCGTGACATCGACAGCTCGTACGAGAACAAGGCTATCGTTCGCGCTGTTATCTCGCTTGCCCGCGATCTTGGCATGCGCGTGACGGCCGAAGGCGTCGAGAACGAAGAGCAGGCCGCGATCCTCGCCAGCCTTGGCTGCACAGAGGTGCAGGGCTTCCTCTACAGTCGGCCCATGCCGGCCTCTGAAGTCGATAAAAAGGACGTCGTCGCCCATGCACCTGCGAGAGTGCACCCGCTTCGCAGCCGCGCCTCCGCCTGACGCGCGTCGAAATGAAACTGAAGCCGCATTTCTGGGCGAAGACGCAGGATGGCGTAAGCTTCG
>CALRWU020000325.1:0-4510 GCA_943371945.1 Azorhizobium sp. AG788 | reverse complement strand
ATGGAGCGGGGCGAGCCTGCAGCAGAGCTTCGGACAGAAGTGCTCGACCTGCTGCTGTCCTTCCGATATGCCGCCCCGAGATAGGTGACGCTGGCGCGGACAAACGCGCCGGTCCACTGCTGAAATTCCTGCGGAACCTGACGCTCAACGAGGCGTCCGGAACGTGGATCTATTCTTGTGTGAGCGACTGAATGCGCGTCTGGGACGCTCTTGCCCAACAGAAAACGCCGGTGCGGGTCTATGAGACGCCGTTCATTGCGGATGTGCGCCTGATCGCGGAGGCGGTCCAGAAGCGGGGCGGGGTGGCGCTCTACATCGCGCGCGACGATCGACACGCGTTGATGGCGTTTGCGGCCGCGAAGTTCTTCGCGCCTTTGCTGGATGTCGTGAACCTGCCGGCGTGGGATTGCCTGCCGTACGACCGCGTGAGCCCGAGCCCGGCGATTTCGGCGGCGCGGTGCGCGGCGCTGGCGCGGCTGGCCAGCAGGACAGCCAAGTCGGCGCCGATGCTGGTGGTGACGACGGCGGCCTCCGTCGTGCAGCGCGTGCCGCCCCGGTCGCACATGGGCGTGGCGGCGTTTGTGGCGCGGGTGGGGGAGGCGGTGGCGGCGGAGAGGGTGCGCGCCTATCTCGACATCAATGGGTACAGCCGGGCGTCCACGGTGCGGGAGCCGGGCGAGTATTCGATGCGCGGGGGGATCGTCGACATCTTCCCGGCGGGGCTGCCGGAGCCGGTGCGGCTCGACTTCTTTGGCGATGAGCTGGAGACGGCGCGCTACTTCGACCCCGAGACGCAACGTTCAACGCTGGACCTGAAGGAGATCGTTCTCGCCCCGGTGAGTGAGATCGATTTCTCGGATGAGGCGCTCAACCTGTTGCGGCGGAACTTCCTGTCGGAGCTGGGCTCGCCCGGCGGCGATCCGACCTATGAGGCGGCGCGCGAGCGTATCCGGCGGCAGGGCGTGGAGCAGTGGTTGCCCCTGTTCTATGCGAAGCTGGAGACGCTGTTCGATTACGTGGGGCAGGACGCGCTGGTCGGCATTGATCCGTCTGCGGCGGAGGCGACGTCCGAGCGGCTGGCGCAGGCTGATGATTACTATGAAGCGCGGAAGTCGGCGGGCGTGGCGGCGGGAACGGTGCAGCATGTGTTGCTGCCGGAGAAGCTGTACCTGACGCCGCAAGAGCTGGGCGAGGCGCTGACGAGCCGGGCGACGGCGACGTTCACGACGCAGAACGCGCCCGAGAAGTCGGATGGGTTGCTGGGACGTTCGCGGATCGGGCGCAGCTTTGTGCTGGAGCGCGCGGATCCGAATGCCAACCTGTTTGACGCGGTGGTGCGCCACGTGCGCGAGCGGCAGGCGGCGAACAAGAAGGTGATCATCGCGGCGTGGAGCCCGGGATCGGCGAGCCGGCTGGTCGGCATTCTCGAAGACCATGGCATTTCCAACGCCAAGCCGGTGAAGTCGTGGCCGGAGGTGGTGAAGGGGCAGGTTGCCGTTGCCGAGATCGCGGTCGAGACCGGGTTCGAGGACGACGATCTCGTCATCATCTCCGAACAGGACATGCTGGGCGACAAGCTGGCGCGTCCACGCAAGCGCAAGTCGTCAGCGGCGGTGATCGCCGAGGCGGCGGCGCTGTCGCAGGGCGACCTGATCGTCCACGTCGAGCATGGTGTGGGACGGTATGAGGGGCTGAAGACCGTCACGGTCAACCTGGCGCCGCATGACTGCCTCGAACTGATCTATGCTGGCGGGGACAAGATCCTGCTGCCGGTCGAGAACGTCGAACTGATCTCGCGCTATGGCTCGGAGGGCGGCGAGAACGCGCTCGACAAGCTGGGCGGCGGCGGATGGCAGGCGCGCAAGGCGCGGGCCAAGAAGAAGATCATGGACATGGCGGACGAGCTGATCCGGCTCGCCGCCGAGCGCGAACTCAAGACGGCGTGGAAGACGGATTCCGCCGATGGCGTGTTCCGCGAATTTGCGGCGCGCTTCCCGTACGAAGAAACCGACGACCAGCTTTCGGCCATCGAGGACGTGGTCAAGGACCTGACATCGGGCAAGCCGATGGATCGCCTGATCTGCGGCGATGTCGGCTTCGGCAAGACCGAGGTGGCGCTACGTGCGGCGTTCCTAGTTGCCATGTCGGGCATGCAGGTGGCGGTGATCGCGCCGACGACGCTGCTGGCGCGGCAGCACTTCCAGACCTTCTCCGAACGGTTCGCGGGTTGGCCGATCAAGGTGCGGCACCTGTCGCGCTTCGTGACGTCGAAGGAAGCGAGCCAGACGAAGGACGAGATCAATTCGGGCGGGTGCGATGTTGTGGTCGGCACGCACGCTCTGCTCGGCAAGGGGATCGACTTCAAGCGGCTGGGCATGATCGTCGTCGACGAGGAGCAGCGCTTTGGCGTGAAGCACAAGGAGCGGCTGAAGGAGCTGAAGGCGGACGTGCACGTGCTGACGCTGTCGGCGACGCCTATTCCGCGCACGCTGCAGATGGCGCTGACGGGTATTCGGGACCTGTCGATCATCGCGACGCCGCCGGTGGATCGTCTTGCCGTGCGGACCTATGTGGTCGAGTTCGACCCTGTGACTATCCGCGAAGCGTTGCTACGCGAGCGGTTCAGGGGAGGGCAGAGCTATTTCGTGGCGCCGCGCGTGGCGGACCTGCCGTTCCTCGAACGTTATCTGCGGGAGCAGGTGCCGGAAGTGACGTTCCTGACGGCGCACGGGCAGATGTCGGCGACCGATCTCGAAGACCGCATGGTGGCGTTCTATGACGGCAAGGCGGATGTGCTGCTCTCCACGACCATCGTGGAATCCGGCATCGACATTCCGCGCGCCAACACGCTGATCATCCACCGCGCCGACATGTTTGGTCTCGCGCAGTTGTATCAGCTGCGCGGGCGCGTGGGACGAGCGAAGCTGCGCGCGTATGCGTATCTGACGACGCCGGATCAGGAGAAGATGACCGACGGCGCGGACAAGCGGCTGAAGGTTCTGCAGTCGCTCGACAGCCTGGGCGCGGGCTTCATGCTGGCGAGCCACGACCTCGACATGCGTGGCGGCGGCAACCTGCTGGGCGAGGAGCAGACCGGGCATGTGCGCGAGGTCGGCGTCGAGTTGTACCAGCAGATGCTGGAGGATGCCGTGAAGGCGCTGCGGTCGGGCGAGAGCCTGGATAGCCATGAGGTTGCGGACGAGTGGTCGCCGCAGATCGATATCGGCGCGGCGGTGCTGATCCCGGAAGGCTATGTCGAGGATCTGTCGACGCGGTTGTCGCTGTACCGGCGCCTGGCGGACCTGCAGACGGACCCGGAGCGCGAGGCGTTCGCGGCGGAGCTGATCGACCGGTTCGGTCCGCTGCCGGATGAGACCAAGCAGCTGCTGGAGATCACGGCAGTGAAGATCCTGTGCAAGCGACTGGGCGTGTCGAAAGTGTCGGCGGGGCCGAAGGGGGCTCTGCTGGCGTTCCGAGACAACGCGCCGCTCGATGGCGCCAAGCTGATCGCGTATGTGCAGAAGCAGCCGAACAGGCTCAAGCTGCGGCCTGACATGAAGCTGGTGCTGAGCGGGGCGTGGGTCGATGCTCCGGCGCGGCTGGCGGGGGTGAAGAACCTGCTGCGGGATATGAGTGGGTTGTTGTAGCCATGATGACGCTGGCCGACGAAATCGAACGCCAGACGAGTCTCTTCGCCGTCGCAACGCGCGCAGATGCCGGGTCGGACGAGGAAGTCTACCAGCGAGAAATCAGTCGGGGCAGAAACGGGTTCTTCGCTATGTCGGGTGCCTTCATAGGCTTCGGGCGTGGGACTTCGGGCGGGCCAATGGATCTTGATTGGTATCGCACGCAGTGGACGCAACGCGCTTGCTATAGCGAGCTTCGGGACGCGGACTTTGTGTTCGGATGTGATATCTTCGCCGACTTGTTGTTCATGCGGGAAGGCGCTGTTCTCAGACTTGATGGCGAGACTGGCGACTGTGTGCGTGTCGCTTCTAGTCCCGATGCGTTCGCGGCGATGACGCTTGAGCAGGCGTCAGAACTCCTAGGCGGCAACCTGGCCCGACAATATTTCGGCGGCAGATACCTTGATGAGGATCCGATGCGTCTGTTGCCAACGGCGCCGTTTGTCACTGCTGGCGGCGACTATCATAGCTTTCTGACGGTTCCACTAACCGTCGCGCTTCGTCGAAAGGCGGTCCTTAGTCAGAAGCTGGTTGGACTTCCGGATGGTGCTGGTGTCGATCTTACATTCTGGCATGAAGAGATCCATTGAAATGTCTTGGAGTTGCGGATGACCGGACGTGTTGCGGGACGTGTGGCGCTGGTGACGGGGGCGTCGAGCGGGCTGGGCAAGCGGTTTGCCGAGGTGCTGGCCGCCGAGGGTGCGAAGGTGATCGTTGCGGCGCGTCGGAAAGAGCGGCTGGACGATCTCGTGAAAGCGATTGGGGCGGACAAGGCGTTTGCGGTGCAGTGCGACGTGACGGACGAGGCGCAGGTGATCGCCATG
>CALRWU020000324.1:0-4527 GCA_943371945.1 Azorhizobium sp. AG788 | reverse complement strand
GCGGCTTTGCTGCCGGCCCTGGAGGGCCTGACAGACTGGTCCGAACCGGCGATCAAGGAAGAACTCGATCACTTCTGTGCGCGTCTGGGCATCAGCATGGGCAAAATTGGCCCTGTTTTGCGCGCGGTCCTTACCGCCGGGGCGCCAGCGCCCGATATTACGCTTGTGCTGGCCTTGCTAGGCCGTAATGAAGCTTTCGCTCGCATTAGGGATTTTGCTCACAATGTGGGCTGAGCGATCGAATCGCGACGCGAATTGAGGAGACTTAGTCGATGGAAAACAAGGTCAAGCCAAACGGCAAGGCGACGATCAGTGCCGGTGGCAAAACGGTCGAAATGCCGGTCTACAGCGGCACGATCGGTCCCGATGTGATCGACATCGGCAAGCTGCACGCCCAGACTGGCATGTTCACGCTGGACCCGGGCTTCACGTCCACCGCCAGCTGCGAAAGCCAGATCACATATATCGACGGCGACGCCGGCGTCCTGCTGCACCGCGGCTATCCGATCGACCAGCTGGCCGAACAATCGAACTTCCTCGAAGTCTGCTACCTGCTCCTGCACGGCGAACTGCCGTCGGCCGCCGAGAACTCGGATTTCGTGCGGACGATTACCCGCCACACGATGCTGCATGCCCAGTTCGACCGGTTCTTCGAAGGCTTCCGCCGCGACGCTCACCCGATGGCCATCATGTGCGGCGCCGTCGGTGCGCTGTCGGCTTTCTACCACGACTCGACCAACGTCGATGATCCGGTGCAGCGCAAGGTCGCCCAGCACCGCATGATCGCCAAGATGCCGACCATCGCGGCGCGCGCGTTCAAGTATTCTTCGGGCCAGCCCTTCGTCAGCCCGCGCAACGAATATGACTACGCATCGAACTTCCTGCGCATGTCCTTCGCCGTTCCAGCCGAGGACTATGTCGTCAACCCGGTTCTGGCGAAGGCTATGGACCGCATCTTCATCCTGCATGCCGACCACGAGCAGAACGCTTCGACCTCCACCGTCCGCCTTGCCGGGTCGTCGGGCGCGAACCCGTTCGCCTGTATTGCTGCCGGCATCGCCTGCCTGTGGGGCCCTGCGCACGGCGGCGCCAACGAAGCTGCGCTGAACATGCTGCAGGAGATCGGCACGGTCGATAATGTGCGCAAGCACGTCGACAAGGTGAAGAACAAGGTGGATGGCGTCCGCCTGATGGGCTTCGGCCACCGCGTCTACAAGAACTACGATCCGCGCGCGAAAGTGATGCAGGCGACCTGCCGTGAAGTGCTGAAGGAAGTCGGCATCAACGATCCGCTGCTCGAAGTCGCGATGGAACTTGAGAGGATCGCACTGACGGACGAGTACTTCATCGAGAAGAAACTCTATCCGAACGTCGATTTCTATTCAGGCATCACGCTGAAGGCGATGGGCTTCCCGGTGACGATGTTCACCGTGCTGTTCGCCCTCGCCCGTACGGTCGGCTGGATCGCACAGTGGGAAGAGATGACCACGGACAAGACCCAGCGCATCGGCCGTCCGCGTCAGGTCTACACCGGCGCACCGCAACGCAACTACGTCGGCATCGGCCAGCGCTAGTTACTGCCGACTACCGAGAACACGAAGGGCGGCTCCGATGGAGCCGCCCTTTTTTTGGCTGAAGCTCTCTTGTAAGCGGCTCTCCGCTCCTCGAAGGTGCTTTGCTTCAGGGTCGGGACGGCACAGATGCTGATGAGGCGCGGGTTTGCTAGATGCGTAGCTCTGGTGCCGATGCTCAGCCTCGCAAGCTGTTCCGGGCCTTCCGACACATGGATCGCCAATGGCACAGGTCAGAACCTCACGATCACTTACGCAGTAAGCACGGAGTTCAACAGCAATGTTGCCAACGGATCGCCGTGGTTCTGGCCCTGGCGCACAGAGCCCATTGTCACTCCCTATACTGGCCACAAGCTGACAGCCTATTGCTATGGCTGCCAACCCGGTTGGACGCTTCGCTTCTACATCGCAACCTGCGACCTCTCATTTGAAGTTCCGCGCCCTCCAGACGCCTTGGAAGTGAGCCCAGAATGGGAGCTCATGCGCGCCTACAACGATGATGCGCTGATGCTCGGCGACGACTGGAAGCTCTACCGGATACCCACCTACGACGGCGGATCGGTCAACTTCGAACTTATCGCCCAACCAGAGGGTTATCCGCTATCGCCAACGACGATGTCCTGCAAACGACCCACTGACGCTCCTTCCGGCTCACGACAACCGTAAGATTGTCTCCGCAGATATCTCAGCCGCGGGCCTGCCTGTTCCCTTCATCACTGCAATCGCTCGCGCCTGCGCATCTTGTTGGGCGCGCAGGACCTCCGGCTTTTGCAGGCGGTCGATTGCAGCCCGCGCGATCAGCTCTGACCTGAACCGCGTCTGGATAAATTCAGGGATGACCTCAGCATTCGCCGCCACATTCACCAGCGCCGAGTATTTCGACTTGAACAGAAAAGCCCGCAGCAATCCCCATGTGATCCAGCCGAGTCGATAGCCCGTGACGACGGCCGCGCCCTGGGCCGCCAGCTCTGTGGTCACCGTGCCCGAGCAGGCAATCGCAACCGTCATCGCGGCATAGGCGTCTGCCTTCTCGGCCTCGTCACCGATGAGGAGGACGGGATAGGGCTGGGCCTTAGCCTGACGCTCGACTTCGGCGGCAACGCTCGGCGCGACCATGCAGATGACACGGCTTCCGGGCGTCGCCTTGTGGGCCTGCCCCGTCGCGTCAAACAGCGTCGGCGCGACGCGGCGCATTTCAGCGTTACGGCTGCCTGGCAGAAGACCGATGATGGGCGCATCCTCTGGAAGGCCGTGGCGACGCCGAAAGCCTGGGCTGTCCCCCTTCGGCAGGCGATGCAGGGCGGGGTTGCCGATCACCGTCGTGGGTAACCCCCACTTCACATAGAAGGGCTGCTCGAAAGGGTGAATGCACAGCAGGTGGTCAACCCATTGCGCCAGCACCCGCGCGCGGCCTGGGCGGGTCGCCCACACCTGCGGCCCAATGAGTTTGATGCGTTTGGCTCGCGCACCGCGCATTTTCAGTGCACGCGCGAGACGCCACATGAACCCCCAGCTATCGATCAGCACCACGCTGTCGGGATCAGCCTTCGCGATGACATCGGCCGCGTCTTCAACCGCCTGCTTCACGCGGTCATAGGCTTTCAGTCCCTCGATCAGGCCAATGACAGCCAGACCGGACATATCGACATCGGAGAAGGCGCCGCGCGAGCGCATGCGCTGGCCGCCAATACCAGAAATCCGAACCGCGGGATCGGCGGCGCGCAAGGCGTCGATGACATCGACGCCAAATGCATCACCGGAATCCTCGGCCGCGACGAGGAAGATGTGGCTCACGCTATGTCCGCCTCGGTGAAGCCGTAGATGAAGATGCCAGCAGCGTCAGCGGCGGCAGCGACCGCTTCGCGGTCGACAACAAGCGCGGCCCCAGCCTGCACGGCAATGCCGGCGAGGCCAGCTCCGGCTGCGCCTGCAACAGTGGTGACGCCAATCGTGGGCAGGTCGATGCGCATCTCCTGTTGCGGCTTGGGTCGCTTCACGAGCACGCCACGCCGCGCGTCGGGCGTGCCGCGGATCTCGGGAGCAAGCTCAGGGATGCGCGCCAGCATGCGGTCCGTCCCCTCCTGCGCCTCGACCGCCAGGATGAGTCCAGCGCAGGAAATGGCGCCCTGCCCGATTTCAAGCGAGCCAGAGATTTTTGCGACTTCGGCCGCGCGCCGAATATCGGGCCAGTGCTCGGCAGTCGGTGAAATGGCGCCGAGTGGGCCGGCGACGACGCGGAGATCATCAAGCACCTCCTCAGCGCCGATGATGCGAAACCCGGCGTCAGCGAAGATGTCCATCACCGAGCGCAACAGGGCGTCATCGCCCTTCTTGGCCGCAGCGAGAATTTTCGGAAGCGACTGGACGCCCTTGAGATCGAGCTTGAGCGAAGCAAAATCCGGACGCTTGAGCGATCCGGCGAACACCATCTCCTCGCAGCCCTCTTTCTTCATGAGCTGGATCAGTCGGCCCAGTTCGCCAACAGACAACTCCGGTCCGCCAAAGTCCGCCAGCAATGCCTGTTCGACGAAGCCCTTGAGACCGACGACAAATGGATCGCGACCAGAGCGCCGGGCCTGCTCGGCGACACGGCGCGGCAGGTCACCGCCGCCCGCGACAATTGCGAGGCGCGAGGCGGTCATCAGGAATGTCTCGGAACGCAGAGCGGACGCTTCTCGCCTGCACGAATGAAGTCGAGAATGCGCTTGACCTCGGCGACGTCCGAATGGCGCTCAGTGACGCTCGACATCCTGTCCTCGAAATAGCCCGCGCCGTGGAACAAGACCTGATAGACGTTTCGCAGCAGGTGGATCGTCTCGCGCGTCGCGCCGCGACGCTTCAGGCCGACGATGTTGAGCCCGTGCAGACCGCCCGTGTTGTCGACCATGCCATAGGGGATCACGTCGCCGACGACCGGCGCGCAGCCACCGATGAAGGCGCCCATGCCGACGCGGCC
>CALRWU020000323.1:0-4529 GCA_943371945.1 Azorhizobium sp. AG788 | reverse complement strand
GTTCCACAGCTTGGTCGAGAAGTTGCGATAGCCCTCGACGCGCGCCTTGGCCAGCTTGATATCGCGCCCCTGCGCCGCCATCGCGGCCAGCGTCATGCGCAGCGCATCGGCGCCGAACTCGTCCACCAGCTCCAGCGGATCGATGGCGTTGCCGAGCGACTTCGACATCTTGCGCCCCTTCTCGTCACGGACGAGCGCGTGGATGTAGATGTCCTTGAACGGCACTTCGCCCATGAAGTGGATGCCCTGCATCATCATGCGGGCGACCCAGAAGAAGATGATGTCGAACGCCGTCACCAGCACCGCGCCCGGATAGAATTCCTTCAGCGCCGGATCGATGTTCTGCGGCCAGCCCATCGTCGAGAACGGCCACAGCGCGGACGAGAACCACGTGTCGAGCACGTCTTCGTCCTGCCAAAGCGACACAACCTGCTGGTGATCCGCGCTCAGCATCTCCGCCCGCGCAGCATCGCGATCCGTGGCGATCGAGATCTTCCGATCGCCATAGTAGGCGCGCGCCAGCTCCAGCGCTTCGTCAGCCGTCGCGGCCACAAAATACTTCGGCGCCATGTCACCGGTTGAATCAAGAGCGGGCGCATGCCCGCCATTCCCGTCGGGCGCCGTCGTGATCGCGGGTCCAAACCAAGCCGGAATGCGATGTCCCCACCAGAGCTGGCGGCTCACGCACCATGGCTCGATGTTGCGCATCCATTCGTAATACGTCTTGTCCCAGTTGCTTGGAACAAAGCGCGTCTTGCCGCTCTCCACGGCTTCCACCGCAGGCGCAGCCAGCGTCTTCGCGTCGACATACCACTGGTCGGTCAGGTACGGCTCGATCACCACCTGCGAGCGATCGCCGAACGGCTGCATGATCGTCTTGTCTTCGACCTTCAGCAGGAAGCCTTCGGCCTCCAGATCGGCCACAACCTGCTTGCGCGCCGCAAAACGCTCAAGGCCGCGATACCTCTCCGGCACGTTATCGTTGAGGTGCGCCGTGTCGGTCAGGATGTTGATCGTCTCCAGCCCGTTGCGCTTGCCGACCTGATAGTCGTTGAAATCGTGCGCCGGCGTGATCTTCACCGCGCCCGAACCTTGTGTCGGATCGGCGTACTCGTCCGCAACGATGGGGATCAGGCGATCGACCAGCGGCAGCTTCACCAGCCGTCCGACAATCGCCTTGTAGCGCTCGTCATCCGGATGCACGGCAACGCCGGTATCGCCCAGCATCGTCTCGGGCCGCGTGGTGGCCACGACGATGTAGTCGCGCTCTTCTTCCAGCGTGACGTTTCCGTCCGCATCCTTCTCGACATAGGTATAGGTCGTCCCATCGGCGAGCGGATATCTGAAGTGCCAGAAATGGCCCTTCACTTCCCGGTTCTCGACTTCGAGATCCGAGATGGCGGTCTGGAATTGCGGATCCCAGTTCACCAGCCGTTTGTCGCGATAGAGCAGCCCTTCATTGTAGAGCTGCACGAACACCTTCGTGACGGCCTCATTGAGCCCGGCGTCCAGCGTGAATCGCTCGCGGCTCCAGTCACAGCTCGCGCCGAGGCGCTTCAGCTGGTTGGTGATCTGGCCGCCGGATTGTTCCTTCCACTGCCAGATGCGCTCGACGAATTTCTCGCGGCCGAGATCGCGCCGGCCGAGATTGCCTTCCTTGGCCAGCTGCCGCTCGACCACCATCTGCGTCGCGATGCCCGCATGGTCCGTTCCCGGCTGCCACAGGGCGCGATAGCCGCGCATCCGGTGATAGCGGATCAGCACGTCCTGCAGCGTGTTGTTGAGCGCATGCCCCATGTGCAGCACGCCCGTCACGTTCGGCGGAGGAATGACGATCGCATAGGGCTCGCCCGTGCCGGAGGGCTTGAACGCGCCGGAGCTTTCCCAGGCCTCGTAGAGGCGGGGTTCAGCAGCTTTATGGTCGAAACGATCGTCAATCATGGGGTTCGGATAACGCGGCCCGGCGGGGTTGTCATCAGCCGGTGATGGACGCCCCGCCCTCCAACATTTGCAGGAAGGCGCCTGCGCAAACCCGGAGGATAGCAAAAAATCTTTTCCAGCGATCTCAGGGCCCTGGCCGAAAAAATGTGCGGGAAACCAGAACGCAAATCGGCCGGGCTCCCGGCGGCCGCATAATGGCGCCCATGACACGGACGCAAACACGCGCATACGGAGTGCTTAACCCATCAACCCGCCAGCCCTTGCTGGAGGCCATGCCGCGCGTCTTTGCCTGGCTCGTGTCCAACCTCGTTTCGCTGTTCGGAACGATCCTCAACCGCCGCCGCCGTGATTGGCACACGGATACGGCAGGTGCGGATCAGCTCCCGACGCCGAACGACCTCACACAGGAAACAAATCCCGCGCAGCGTCGCAATCAGACACGCTGCGCCAGCCCCCTCCGTCTCGCTGCTCCGCAGCGATCCACCTCCCCCAGCTTCGCCGGTGGAGGACTTCGCGCGTCACCCGTTGAGTCCTCCCTCGCCGAAGGCGGGGGAGGTGTCAGGCGCGCTCTTGCGCGCATGACGGAGGGGGCCGTCCCAACGACCCGCCTCTCTCCCGTCATTCCCGCCGCCGCGCTTCAGCGCGCAGACCCGGAACCCGGGAGCCGCGCGCACGACCGTCAACACACCCTTCTGCTGGGTTCCCGCTCTGCGCGGCTCCGCCGCTGCCGCGGGACTGACACGCGAAGCGTGCGCGCCATTTCGGCCTGATCTAGCTCAGGCCCACACTCGCTCGAACCCTCGGCCCCCAGCCGCAGGGCTCGTATCCGCATGCCCGAAAACACAAAAGGCGCACCTTTCGGTGCGCCCTGTGGCGTTGATAGATCGTTGGGTCAGACCAAGTCCGTTGTGATGTCGCTCCAGGCCGCGACGGGCTTCCTTGGCAATGACCCTAGCGGGCCATGCGGCGGATCCGGTCGATCTCCTTTGCAACTTCAGCTTCGACGATTTGCGGAAGGTTGGCGTCGAGCCACTGCTTCAGCATCGGTTTCAGGAGTTCGCGCACGACATCGTCCAGCGTGGCGCCGGAGGAGACGAGCATCGTTCCCATGAGTTTGGAGAGAGCGCCTGCGGTCTGGCTTGCGACCGGCTCGCTCGTCAGCGTTTCCTGCTCCATCGGCCGCCACTCTGCTTTCGGCGCGGCTGCGGCTATAGGCGCAGGCTGCGGCGTCGGCGGCGCGGGCTCTTCTTCGAACTCCACTTCCTGCTCGTCTTCGATGATCATCAGATCATCTTCGAGCGCCCGCGAGGGCGTGGGTTCAGGTTCGTCAAACTTGATTGGCTCAGGCCGAGCCTGGACAGGCTCGGGGCGAGGCGGGGCCTTGGCCTCGACCTGCGGGGGCGGCTGGAGGTCCAGCACGTCGCCGCCTGATTCGGCCGGGCGGTCTTCCTCAGAAATGATCCGGCGGATGGAGGCGAGAATTTCCTCCATTGTCGGCTCGCGTTGAGCTTGTTCCGCAGACATTGCCGTCCTCATCAATCGCTTGGAGTCGGGGCAGTTTCAGCCAGCCCGGCCCACATGATTAAGGAATAGACAGCCCTATGGTGTGGAATTCGTTAACGGCGATTTCCGACCGCTATTGCGCGATGATCATCTCCGGACGCAGCTCGCCCATCGCCGCCAGCAAGTCGTGGGCGGCCATGTAGGAGGAGCGTTCGGCGTCCACCTGGCTCAGCTGGGCCTCCAGAAGCTCGCGCTCCTGGTCCAGCACGTCCAGCGTGATGCGCTCGCCAACGGCCAGCTCCTGCTTGGCGCCTTCCAGCGCCACCTGGGCGGCCGACACGCGGCTGATCGAGGCGGCGATTTCGCCGCGGGCGGCAACCACCTGGTGCCAGGCGGTCGAAACCTGTGCAGTGACCTGACGCTCAACCGCCATGCGTTCAAACTTGGCCCGGTCGGCATCAAGCTGCGCGCTGCGGGTGCGCGACGACAGGAGACCGGAATCGAACAGCGGGAAACGGAATTCGGCGGAAAGCCCGACGTTGGAGTCATCGAACCGCTCGTCCTGCTGGGTCGACACAAAGCCAGCATTGCCGACGAGATCGAACTGCGGAGCGAGGCGGCCACGGGCGGCATCGACGCCCTTGTCGCCTTGAGCTTCACGCGCACGGGCGGCCAGGATCGACGGGTTGCTTGCCTTGGCCATGGCGATCGCCTCCTCCACCGTGCCCGGCAGCGCCGGAACCGCGGGCGGCGCAGCCAGCTGCAGCGGCGCGCGGCCGACGACTTGTTCGTAGTCCGCATAAGCCTTGCCACGGCGCGACATAGCTGCCGCGAGTTCAGCGTCCGAAGCCGACTTGCGGGACTCGGCCTGAGCGACGTCGGTGCGGGTGACTTCGCCAGCGTCGAAGCGATCCTTCGCCGCGCGCACTTGCTGCGTCAGGGCGGCGACATTGCTCTGACGGATCTCCACTTCGCGATCGGCGCGGCGGACATCCATGTAAACCGTCACGACGTTGAGGACGGTCTGCTGTTCTGCGTTGATCAGCTGAGCCTGCGCGACGTCGACGCCGGCGCGAGCGATGTCA
>CALRWU020000322.1:0-4555 GCA_943371945.1 Azorhizobium sp. AG788 | reverse complement strand
TTCATCGTATGGCTGGCCTGGCGTACGGCCTTCGGCGCGCCCGTGGACCTGCTGCGGCGCGATCCGCCGCCACGTCGCAAGCTGTTCGCCCATGGCGTTGGCCTGCAACTCGCGAACCCCAACGCACTGGTCTATTTCGGCGGGCTCCTGCCGACCTATTTCAACCCCGACCACGACATGATCCCGCAAGTGCTGATCAGCATGGCGACCGTGACGGTGTGCGAGATGTTCGGTCTGGTCGTCTACGCCAGCAGCGCCGACGCGCTGGCGCGGCGATTCCAGTCAGCGGCTTTCGCGCACGGATTCTTCAGGGTAGCGGCGCTCGCCATGGTGCTGTCGGCGGCGTTTGCCGTTTACCTGACGTGGACAGCGACGGGACGCTAGATCAGTCGCCGATCTGGCCGGTGCGGAGCGGCAGGTCCATCGGGCGCACGTCGGGCACCGTGTCGCTGCGCACGCTCGCATCAAGCATGCAGCGGTCGCGCTCTACCGGATCGTTCTCGAAATGAGAGAGGCAGACCCGTTCCTGCGAGAGGTCGTTCTCAGGCTTGCCGGGCGTGGCGCAGGCGGATGCAGCAAGGGCCAGCATTGTGCATGAAAAGACCAGTTGAACGCGTCCCATGTCGTCACTCCTGCACGCCCCAATTCTGTGTACGCCTAACACCTGAACGCAGCTAGTGCTCCCCGGACACAAGCGGTCTGTCGATCAACACCGCGAGAAGCAGGGCGGGTCCGCCGATCGCTTCCCAGCCATGGCTCGTCCCGCGCTGGATGACGATCTGGCCGGGCTTCACGCGCGTGCGCACCTTGTCGAGAATGAGATCGACTTCGCCTTGCAGGAGACAGATCACGTCGAGCGACGCCGTCTTGTGCATCGCCGGATGTTTCGTTTGATCGGTGAGATGATGGTCAGCGTCGAAAGACGCGAACCGTTCGCGCACCATGGCGTTCATCACATCATCCGGAACGCCGGGCGGGCGCGGATTGATGGCGAACCAGCGCACGCGCACTTTTCCCGGATCAGGCGAAAGGACCGTGCGTTTCGGACCCAGATCCGTGTGATCCGTTGGGTCGAGCGCGCCGGTGACCACGTCATGCCAGATGTCGAACAGGCCGCCGGCCTCGATCGGACCGCTGGTCGCGGCGGGCGGACCATCGACGATGATGACGCTGTCGCCGGAGGCATCATCGCCGGTGATGATGCGGCGCATGGTGGTCGCGAAATCCTGCATGGCGTTTCTCCCCTGTTTTGCCCGACGCTACACCGCGGCCGGAAGCGGGCGAAAGGGTCTGTTTCGTCTGGCTGCGTGTGTGCGTTGATCTTCACGGCGCCACCGCCTATTCGCTGACATCGAGATGACGCGGGACACCCGGGGGATGAGCGAGGCGCAGCGACCCGAACGGCTGGTGACGACCGGATGGGCGCTCTATCAGGCGGGTAACCGGCAGGGCGCGTTGCGTGATTTCCGTGCTGCGCTCGCGATCGATCCGGACAATCCCGAAGCGCTCATGGGCCTGTCGCAGGCGCAGATCGCACTCGGCCTGTTCGGCGAAGCTGGCGGGACAGCGGACCGGTTGCTGGAGCTGGCGCCCAACATGGCGCAGGCACACCGCATAAGGGGCGAGGTGTTCCGCCGCCAGCGCAAGCTCGGGCCAGCCGAGCGCTATTTCCAGGAGTCGATCCGGCTCAATTCCGACGAGGCGCTGGGCTATCACTATCTCGCGGTCGTCCAGTTCGAGCGGAAGCAGTACGCGCGGGCGCTGAAGACGGTCGAGGAGGGGCGCAGGATTGCGCCCTGGTATGGCGTATTCGCGGCGCAGAAGGCGCTGATCCTTCTGCATCACAAGGGACCAAAAGCGGCCGAGCCTTTCGCCGACGAGGCGCTGCGCCTGTCGCCAGAAGATTCCTATGTGATGACGGAAGCTGCGCGCGTGGCGTTGATGCGCGGCAAGTTGCAGAAGGCGCACAATCTGCTGGAGGTGGTGCTCCAGCGCGACTCCAATGACGAGGATGCGATCTCTCTGTTCCTGCTGACCGAACCTGATCGCTATCGTCTGTTGCGGGCCAACGCGCAGTTCCGGTTCTGGCGGAAGGACAACGGACTGTTCGGATGGATCGTCTGGCTGGCCGTGTGGCTGCTGCTGTTTGCGGTGCTCATACTGGTCGCGCTCGGTGGTCGCGTGCCGGCGTTTGTTGTCGCGGTGGCTTACCAGCTGTTCTGGCGCCTGCAGTATTCCGGACACCGCAAGCGCGTCCGCGCGCACTTCAAGCAGGCGCAGCTGAAGCCGGGGTTCTGATCCGTCTACTTGGCCCGCGCCTTTTCCAGTCTCTGGATTTCCTTGTGGCGCGGGCAGCGGACTTCGTGATCGTTGATCATGCCCATCGCCTGCATGCAGGCATAGACGATGACGGGGCCGCAGAACTTGAAGCCCCGTTTTTTCATATCCTTGGCGATCGCTTCCGACAGCTCTGTCTTCGGTTGCACGTTGCGCCAGTGGTCGAGCTTGTTCACGATCGGCTTGTCGCCGACGAAACCCCAGACATAGTCGGCGAAATCCTCGCCGCGCTCGGCCATGTCGAGATAGACCTGCGCATTCCTGATCGTCGCGGCGATCTTGATCGGCGAGCGGATGATGCCGGGGTTCTTCATTGCCTTGTCGATGCGCTTCTGCGTCCAGCGCGCGATCTTTTCCGGATCGAAACCGTCGAACTCCTCGCGCATGGTCTCGCGCTTGCGGAGGATGGTGATCCAGGAGAGGCCGGCCTGGTGCCCGTCGAGCTGGAACTTCTCCCAGAGTGCGCGGGCGTCGCGCTCGGGCACGCCCCATTCCTCGTCGTGATAGCTGCGATAGAGCGCGTCTGAGGCCGGCGCCCAGCCACACGGAATGTCGTCGAGAGATTTCATCAGGCTTTCGCATCCTTCGCCGCGGCAAGGGCGGCCAGTTCTCCGGCCAGCCAGTCCGGTTGGTCGAACACGACGGGCGAGACGTTGGCGGTGATCACCTCGCCCTTCGCCTGCGCGTCGGCCAGACGATCGATACGCACGCGGGCGAGGGCGGCGCCGCCGGAAACCGACGTCAGCACTCCGATTTCGAAACCGTTGGCGAGCACGGGCGCGCCCGGCGGAGTTCCTGGCGCCACTTCGGCGTGAAGGGTGCGGCGGCGAGCGGTTGCGCGGCGTTTCATGCGCGAGACGACTTCCTGTCCGACGAAGCAACCCTTGCGGAAGTCGACGCCATTCGCGAGGTCCATGTTGATGTCGGCGGGGAACACATCCTCGGCGCCGAAATCGACATCCTGCTCTGGTACGCACGCGGCGATACGCGCGGCATGATAGGGCGCGGCGTCGCTGGGTTCCCCACGCGGACCGATCTGGCGGAGCGGCGCGCTCGCGCTGCGCGGGTCGGGCATGCCGGCGAAGACGGTGACGCCGAGATCGCTGCGCTCGCGAACAGACACGGCGGCGCGCAGCTTCATCAGCGTCAGCCGCTTGATGAGCGCGGGCGCTGCGGAACGCGCGCAGTCGAGCAGAATTTCCTCGCCCTGACGCGATACCAGAAAGTCCGCGATGATTTTTCCCTGCGGAGTCAGCAGCGCGCCGTAGTGGAACTCGCCTTCGGCGAGATCGAGTGTAGACACCGTCACAATGCCGTTCAGGAACGGTTCCGCGTCCGCGCCGGTAACCGAAACGATGGAACGATGGGCGAGGAAAATGGGCTGATGCATCTGGCTCAATTAGGGATTTTGTTGCGCAGCGATAAGCCCGCCTGCGCGCGAAACAAGCTGCGTGATCGGGGTAAACTCTGTGTCACGCATCACCGCGCGCCTTTTCAAGCCTGCGACGTTATGCAATAGGGGGAAGGTCGAATTCTGCACAGGTTCGGTTGCTCTCCTTGCTCTGTTTCTGGGTTTTACCAGAGGATCGAGCTCCGGATCTGGCCTTCCGAACAGGCGATTTTGACGGCCCCCGGGAGCGCGGCTGCAAGCGCTCTCTCATTTGTCTACGGGTCCCCCCGGTCTCGTGGACGCCTATCGAAAGACTAGATCTACATGGCTACCGGTACTGTTAAATGGTTCAACGAGCAAAAAGGCTTCGGCTTCATCCAGCCGGAATCTGGCGGCGCTGATGTGTTCGTTCACATCTCGGCCGTTCAGCGCGCCGGGCTCGCCGGCCTCAATGAAGGCCAGCGCGTGAGCTTCGAACTCGAGAAGGACAAGCGTTCGGGCAAAATGGCCGCGACGCAGATCCAGCCGCTCTAAGCGACCGATGCTCCATCCGGCCAGGATGTAGCTTCACGCACAAAACTTCGAAACGGGTCGGCCTCGCGGTCGGCCCGTTTTTGTTTTTGGGGTCAGGGAAATTCTAGCTTCGATCCTCATCCACCAGCCCGCGCGCCCTCAGCTGCTCAGCGAGGGCAGTCCCCGGAAGAGCGCAGACGCGCGTGAAGCCCGCCGCGCCGAGACGATCGAGCGCGGCCTCAGGCGTTTCATCGCCCGCAAGATCGAACGCGCTATCATAGCTTGAAGCATCGTGGTCGATCGCAAGCCACGGCC
>CALRWU020000321.1:0-4571 GCA_943371945.1 Azorhizobium sp. AG788 | reverse complement strand
CGGTTTGAGATCACCTCGTTCGCGTTCATGTTCGACTGCGTGCCAGAGCCTGTCTGCCACACGACGAGCGGGAAGTGGTCGTTAAGCTTTCCGTCGATCACTTCCTGTGCGGCGGCTATGATCGTCTTCGCCAGCTTCGGCTCAAGCTTGCCGAGTTCGAGGTTCGCTTCGGCCGCCGCGCGCTTCACGATACCGAGCGCGCGTACGATCGGGGCAGGCTGCTTCTCCCAGCCGATCTTGAAATTGCCCAGCGACCTCTGCGCTTGCGCGCCCCAGTACCGGTCGGCCGCCACATCAATCGGGCCAAAGGTATCGGTCTCGGTGCGGGTCTTCCCGGCCATGGGGTAGCTCCTGAAGGGTCCAGAACTGGCCCCGGGACTAGCCCCTCAAAACGCGCGGATCAATGGATTGCAGGCGCGATTCCCAACGTGTCGCGCCGTATCATCCCTGTTTCAGCGGAATGGCGTCCGCGCGCCGGAACAGCAGCCCCAGCGCCTTCACGCGCGCGCCTGCCGTCCCGAGCCCATCAAGCGCCGCTGCGAGCGGTTTGCGCACGATCGGTTCCGCGTAAACGGCCACCAACGTCGCGATTCCCAGAACTAACGCAATCGACGCTGCCAGGGCGAGATAGGGCGGCAGACCTGAGATGATCAGCCACCGCATCACGGTTGCGCCTGCCGCGCCATGCACCAGGTACAGCGGATAGGTCACCTTGCCGGCAAGTTTCAGCCGTTCGCGGCCAGCCTCTGTCCGCGGTGCAAACATCTCCGGCCGGCGGGTGCAGGCAATGATGACGCCGACCGCGATCAGCCAGACGATGACCGGCACGATCAGCGGCTGGGTCGTGGCGATCATTGCTTCGAAATTCTGCAGCTCCATGGCGCGCATCTCGATCTCAAGAACGCCGAAGGCGAAGGCTAGCCCTAATCCTACCCACGCAGTCCGTGGCAGAGACTTGTTGGAGAGCATCCAGAGCCAGATCCCGATGGCGAAATAGGCGCCGTGGCGCAGCGGGATCAGCTCGGCATAGCCGGCCAGCGCATCGAACCATCCCCCCGGCGTCGCGAGGCCGAGCTGCTTCATCATCGCGACGGCGAGGTAGGCCCCGCTCACCAGCGTCAGCCCCCAAGCCATCAGCGACAGCCTGCGGAAGTTCGCCGTCAGCAGCAGGCAGAACACCAGCGCGTAAAAACCGATCTCCACCGCCAGCGACCAGTAAGCGCCATCGATCCACGTTCCGCGCGGCCACAGCACCAGTGAACGGATGTACTCGATATCCAGCACCGGCAGGAAGCTCTCGCCCGCCATCAGCCGCACGATGAGTGTCAGGGTCGCGCAGATCCACGCCGCCGGCCACAGGCGGATCAGGCGGCTGCGCAGGAAGGCAAAAGGCGTCGCCCCGTTCGCCGAATTCGCGATGACGAAGCCTGAAATCACAAAGAAGATCTGCACGCCGATCCAGCCCATCCAGGCGACGGGAGTCAGCGCTTCAAACTTCGCCGCTCCGGCGAAGATGACCGAAATTGAGGAGTATTCGGACGCCCAGACATAGAAGCCGAGGTGAAAAACGACCACCGCGAATGCCGAAAAGAACCGGATTCCATCCAGTCCGTAGTAATAGCGGTGCATGACCGGGCTCTCCCCTCGGTCATGTCGTGCAACAGTCGAGCCATGGCGCGCAATGCGCTTAACCATCGCGCAAGCGTGCTCTATACGCGTCTCCTGCAACACCCTGCGAGGCTATCTTGGACGCGAACGATCCCGGCCCCGCGAACCGGTGGACTCGCCACGGCAAGGTCCGCGCCCGTCTCGAAAAGGACGGCGCGCTCGAGGTCGAAGTCGAAGGGCTGACGACGCAGGCGAAGTACTACAAGCCGCTGCTGAAGGACTTCTTCCGCCTGCATTTCCCGGTCCGGCCGCGCTGGGGCGACTGGTCGGCCCACATCGCGATGGAATTCAACGGCGACCCGCCGCACATGGACCTCGACAACCTCGCCAAGGCGCTCCTCGACAGCGCCATCGGCGCGGCTTTCCACGATGACAGCCAAGTCGCCCGCTTGCTGGTCGAACGTCGGCGCGCCGATCGCGAAGGCATCTGGATGAAGCTGTCGCCGATGCTCTGACCTATCCAAGTGGATCGCGGGACGCCTTCCAGGCTCTTCGTCCCGATGGAAGTTAGGGGTTAACTGCTTCAAGCGACCGCGATAAGATAGCGGTAACCTTATGGTCGGCGACTTGGCGGGCTTCCGTATAGATTGCGATGCTGATGCAGGCGCCAACTATTGCTTCAAGCGACAGGAGCACTAGCGTCGGCGCAATCAACAATGGGAGTGATGGGGCGAAGCCGACGGCCATCGCGGAAGTGAAGAAGAACTCAGTCGCCTGGCCGAGCATGCTGATCGCAACAAGCCAGCCTCCTCCCGCCAGTATGATAGCGCGGCGATTGCCTTTTGCGATTACCGCAGATTCGGCGAACGCCGCCCGTAGCCCTTGCCTGCGCACGACGCAGGATGCTGGTGCGGGCATCATGAGCGGGACGATGGCGAAGGCCGGTATGAGCAGCATTGGCAAAGACAGCGCAAGTGTGAGGCCAATCGCAAATGCGGACAGCGTCATCGCCGGCAGGTGAATGATGGCGCTGCGCAAAGCGGGCAGTATCCGGACCGGTTTGCCCGCCATGGCGTCGTCGGCTTGCCCTGCGATGGCGCCGACCAGCAGATAGCTGGGCAGCAGGTGGCCTATTGTGAGGCTGACGACCAACAACACTGGCAGCCACCACTCGATCGGCAGTGGCGATTGACGGAGGGCAGGCAGCGCAAGCAGAGCGAGGAGCCAGATCCCGAGTCTTGGCGCAGCAGAGACCAGTGCGCCGATTACAACAAGCGAACCCAGGTTTTCAAATGCCAGTGCTCTCGCATACGCAAACGTGCGAGAGATGCTGAACTTTCTGGGATCGTGATACCGAGGAAGGTGGCGACCATCCGGGCCAAGCATTCTATTTCCGCAGGCCCCTGAGAAAGATGCTCACCGCGCGTCGCGCACGAACCTCGATGACGTGGACGGGCAGGGTGGCGTTGCTGTCGACCATCAGGCGGAAACCTGAATCCTGCATCACCATGCCAAACAGCATTGCGGCAGCGTCGTCTGCGTCCTCAATCGCAAAGCGGGTGCGCACGACCGGCGAGTCGAGCCAGTTCGCCAGCAGTTCGCGCGGAAAACCCTTCGGCTTCGAAGCGTTGATCAGCTCCGGATAGCGGCGCACCTCAGACATAAGCAGGCGCGCGAGCGCCATGGAGCGCGGGCTGGTGAAGTGGGTCACCATGCGCACGAGCATGCCGTAAAGCTCGAGCTCGATGTCGTCGCTGGGTTGCGGCGGGGGGAAAGCCCCCATGTCGGCGACATTCTCCAGCAATAGCGCGCCGAGCAATTCCACCTGGCTCTTGAACTCGCGGTAGATGGTCTTTTTGGACATCCCCGCCTGCTGCGCCACGGCGTCCATGGTCGCGTGCTCCGGCAGGCCATCCAGGAATATCTTCCGCGCTGCCACCAGTATTCGCTCGCGGGGCGAGACAATTTCCACGGGTTCCTGAGGCGCCTGCATGCGGGGTCCGGAATACTCGAAACGTGATCGACTTAACGCGATCACCACGTTTGCAGTCTATAACAGAATGCGATAAGGAAACGCCAGAGTTTCCGAGTTGGGCAAATGGACCTCCCCGATAAGTCCCCAGCCGGCGGCCTCATTGCGTCTGTTGCGACAGGCGAAGGCTCTGCCGTGAGCGATTTTTCGCCCGAAACCCTCGTCGCCGGGGGCGTCGAGGCCGCACAAGATCCGTTGACCAACATCAGTCGTACAATTGGATCGCCAACACGTCGGAAACGGCCCCTGCCGCACGTCACCTGGTCGACACGGACCAACCGCAAACTCTCGCACACCGCGCCCCAAACCACCGCGCAAGGACAAGAAACGATGAAATCGCGCAAGCAACTGGCCTCTGTCGCCGCCATCGCCGGCGTCGGGATGCTGTCGCTCGGCCTTTTCGCCTGCGGCCAGAAGCCCGCACCGGCCGAAGAAGCCGCTGTCAGCGCTTCCGGTTCGGCCCTCGCGGATCCAGGTTCGGGTCAGTCC
Source organism: Azorhizobium sp. AG788 (assembly GCA_943371945.1). Taxonomy (GTDB): domain Bacteria; phylum Pseudomonadota; class Alphaproteobacteria; order Caulobacterales; family Hyphomonadaceae; genus UBA7672. Next base: position 442 of record CALRWU020000321.1, on the reverse strand, counting down.
ATGCGGGTAACGCAGATCGAGAACCGCAGTCTGGTCGGCGAAGTCGTCGCAACTGGCCGTCTGGTCGTGCGTGAAGAAGCGGCCGTTGGATCCGAGCTCACGGGGTATCGCGTCGCTGCCGTCTACGTCGATGAAGGTGACTGGGTGAAGCAGGGCCAGGCGATGGCCAAGCTCGACGACGCGCTTCTGCAGGCCCAGATCGCCCAGGCCGAAGCTTCGCTCGCCACCCAGAAGGCCAACGTCGACTTCAAGAAAAATCAGCTCGACCGCGCTGTCTCGCTGGAAAAGGAAGGCGCCTTCTCGAAGGAATTGCTCGAACAGCGCAAGGCCGAAACCGCCAGCGCCGAAGCAGCGCTCCTGTCCTCGCAGGCTGCCGTCAACGAGATGAAAGTCCGCGAGGCCCGCATGGTCCTCCGCGCGCCAGTCGCCGGCGTCGTACTCC
>CALRWU020000320.1:0-4608 GCA_943371945.1 Azorhizobium sp. AG788 | reverse complement strand
CAAAGCTCCGCGCCTACAGGGATCGCTGCCAGGCCCGCCCAGCTTTCCAGCGCGCGATGAAGGACCAGATGGAGGGGTTCGCGCAGCCAGCCGCCTAGCTGACGGGCGCCGGCGAAGTCAGCGCGCGGAACATCTCTCATCCCCTCCGCAAGCGCACGCTATTTTGCGGGTCGCAACAACCTGAACACGCCCGTACCGCGCGCTCGCACGTCATCGCCCACCATGATGAGGCATTCGGTCTGCGCCACGTCTGCATCATGACCGACGAGACGCCCGCGCGCGACCAGCCAGTCGCCCTTCTTCACGGGATCGAAGTACTCCATCGCCATGCGCAGCGTCACCGTTCGACGTTGCAGCTTGCTCACCGCGGCGCGCGCCATCGCGCTGTCGCAGATCGTGGCGATCATGCCGCCGTGCATGAAGCCCATCGTGTTAGTGTGGACCAACTCGACGGTGAGACCCAGCGTGACTTCGCCCGGCCTATCCTGCTCCGCCTGAAACAGCGGGCCGACATGGTTCACATAGGGCGCCCGCGGCTGATAGATGAAGCCGGGCGGCGGAGTTTCAATGGTCGGCCGTGCGTCCGGCTCCTCAGCCGGCATTGCCGAACATCTTCCCGCGAACCTTGTCGCCGGTCTTGATGCCAAGCGCCGCAACCTGCCCCGCCGGAATCTCCAGCGTCGCTACCCATCCGAGCCCGGTCCACAGCGGACGCAGGCTGCCCGGCCGCGCGTTCTGGATGATGCCGGTAATCGTACCGTCTGGCCCGAGGAACAGCAGGTCGAGCCCGATCGTCACGCCCTTCATCGTCGGCGTGGCCGGCTCGCCAACAGCCCGATAGTCAATCAGCAAGCCATGATCCTTGGCCAGATCGGTGCGGCCGACGAGGCCCTTCTCCGCCGCCGCCTTGGTCGTCGCCAATTCCACCGTGAATGTTGTGGTTTTTCCCCCGCCGGGCACCAGCAGCGTTTCGGTCGCCCCCTGAGCCACAGCCGGAAGCGCCAGCGCAAAGCCGAGCGACAGGGAAAGTGCGAGCGCGGAAAGAGCGTGTTTCATGGCGCAAACGGATAAGGCGCCGTCAGCCCAATGCCAAGAGAGGCGGCCAGCCGGCCAGGCATCAGGGAACCAGCTTCGCGCTCACGATATGGCGACCCTTCTGGCCCTTGCCGATCGACGCCAGCAGGGTCTGCCCCGCCTGCAGGTCCTCGACCCCGGCCTTCCGGACCACCACCATGTGAATGAAGATGTCTTCCGGGTCTTCGCGCCGTTGCACGAAGCCATAGCCCTTGGTGCGGTTGAACCATTTCACCAGCACGACCTCGAGCGGCCCTTCGGCCTCCGCGCCCTGATCCGGTTCGCTGGCGACAAGCTCCAGCACTTCGTGAACCTGGAAGCCGGTATCCCGCGTCGCCACGTGACAGACGATTCGCGCGCCCTCAGGCGCCGAATCACGGCCAAACTTGCGCATAACGGATATGTGCAGAAGCACGTCGCGCTTCAAATCCGCGCCCAGCGGGCCGGTATCCGGAACGACGAAGCCATATCCCTTGGCCGGATCAAACCACTTTACGCGGCCCTCGATCCTCAAGACTGACTCTGGCGCTTCCTCAGACGAGGTCTGATTTTCTTGCTGCTGCATCCACCCAAGCACTCCCCAGCGCCATGACTGTAGCATGACAATTCGATCCGGAAACATGGTTTACGGTCACGGGAATGAGAAGCTGCAAAGTCCAACAACAAGCTCTGAATCTCGCGGGGCAGATCATCAAATGCGCAGCACGCGCGAGATGATTTTCCGAGCCGCTACAATCCGCTGGCAGTCCCTAGGGGAGTCGAACCCCTCTTCCCTGGTTGAAAACCAGATGTCCTAACCGATAGACGAAGGGACCGTCGGCAGAGGGGGGCGATATAGCTGCATCCCCGGAAGCGCGCAAGCGGGCTCAAAGCCCTGAAAACGGCGATTCTGCTGGCAATGCGGGCCGCGGCTCACGCCAGAACGCACTCTTCACGCCAGCGCCACATCCGCGACTTCGATCTGCACCTTCCCCGGGCCCTTCCAGGTATCAGGCCGCAGCCGCCCCGCCACGTGGATCGCCTTGCCGCTCTGGATCGCCTGACCTTCCGGCCCGTCCGCCACCCGGAACGCAATCGCCCGCACGCGCGCGCCATCCTCGCCGATCATGTCGAACGCGATGTGATTCTCACCCACACGCCGCGCGCCCGCCGCGCGCACATTCGGCACAGCGAACAGCGGTTCCGGCGCCCCGGAGCCAAACGGCCCCACGCGCTCGATCAGATCCAGCAGCTCGCCCGTCGCGGCCCCCGGCGCCAGCGCGCCATCAATCTCCAGCACACGCGCTTCTTCCAGCTCGAACGTCGCGCCCGCCGTCGCCGCCTCGAGATGATTGCGCAGCTCCGTCAGCCGCGCCGGATCCATGCTCAGCCCCGCCGCCATCGCATGCCCACCGCCCGACAGCAGCATGCCCGACTTCGCCGCCGCTGAAATCAGCTCGCCGAGATTGACGCCCGCAACGGACCTTCCAGATCCGCGCGCGACAGGCCCAAGCCCCTCGCCCCAGCCGACCACGATCGCCGGCCGGTGAAACTTCTCCTTCAATCGCCCCGCCACGATCCCGATCACGCCGGGATGCCAGCCCTCGCCGCCCACCACGAGGATCGCCGCATCCGGCTGCTCGGCCAGCCGCCGCTCGACCTGTTCGGTAGCCGCCTTCTGGATGCCGGCCTCAACTTCCTTGCGCTCCTGGTTCTGGAAGTTCAGCTTCTCCGCCAGCTGGATCGCCTCTGCGCGATCATCCGTCGCCAGCAGTTTCGCCGCCGTCCATGGATCACCGATACGCCCACCCGCATTGAGCCGCGGCCCCAGCACAAACGTCGCGTGATAGACCGACTTCGGCGCTTCGATGCCCGCCACTTCCGACAGCGCTTTCAGCCCCGCATTCTCCAGCCGCTCGAGCACCTTCAGCCCCCGCGTGACGAGCGCACGATTAACGCCTTTCAACGGCGCCATGTCGCACAGCGTGCCGAGCGCCGCGAGATCGAGCCACTTCATCTGGTCCGGCAGCCCGCCCGCAGGCTGAACGCCCCGCTTGCGTGCAAGCCTGTTCAGCGCGGCCACGAGGACAAACACCACGCCCGCCGCCGCGAGAAATCCATGGCCCGACGTGTCGTCCGGCCGGTTGGGATTCACCAGCGCCAGCGTCTTCGGCATGTGATCGTCATGCATCAGGTGGTGATCCATCACCACCACATCGAGCCCGATCTCGTTCGCCGTCTCCAGCGCCGCAATCGCCGCCGCGCCGCAATCCACCGTCACCACCAGCTGCGCGCCCATGCCCTGCAGCGCCCGAAACGCGCCCGGCGTCGGCCCGAACCCTTCGGTCAGGCGATCCGGCACATACAGGATCAGCTCCCGCCCCCACGCGCGAAAATATCGCGACAGGATCGCCGACGACGTCCCGCCGTCGACGTCATAGTCCGCGAACACCGCCACCTTCTTGTCGTTGATGATCGCATCGAGGATCACCTCTGCCGCCGTGTCCATGTCAGCAAACGACGATGGATCCGGAAACAGCTCCTTCAATGTCGGATTGAGAAACAGCTCCGCCTCATCCGCCTTGACGCCGCGCGCCGCCAGCATCCGCCCCACCACGTCCGGCGCGCCCAGCCGCCGCGAATGCTCCGCCGCGAGCCGGTCGTCCGTCGGTCTCTGCCGCCAGGCCTTGCCGGACAACGAGTTCGAAACGCCAAGGAAATGAGATGTGTTGTTCATGAGAATCACAGCGGGAACGTGGGCCTTCCCCGACTCGCGATCAACCCCAAGCCACTGCTTGACCCCACCCCCCACGTGCCCACACTCACCTCGCGACCTCAGGAGGGACAAGATGCCAACCAAGCCCGGCACGGGACAGACCGCGCTCATCACCGGTGCGTCGGCCGGCATCGGTGTCGATCTCGCCGACTGCTTCGCCCAGGGCGGCTATGATCTCATCATCACGGCCCGCAGCGGTCCCGCCCTCGACGACGTCGCCAAACGCCTTCGCGAGACACACGGCGTCAAGGTCGAGGTGATCACCGGCGACCTCGGCGCCATCAATGCCGGTCGCAAGCTCGCCACCGAAATCGCGCGCCGCGGCCTCACCGTCGATGTGCTCGTCAACAATGCCGGCTTCGGCCACACCGGCGCCTTCGCCTCCGAACCGCTCGACCCGCAACTCGGCATGGTGGATCTCAACGTGCGCGCGCTGGTCGAGCTCACCCACATCTACTTGAAAGGCATGATCGCCAGGAAACGCGGCGGCGTCCTCAACATCGCCTCGACGGCGGCGTTCCAGCCCGGCCCGCTGATGGCGATCTACTACGCCTCGAAAGCCTTCGTGCTGTCCTTCACCGAAGCCGTCTGGGAAGAGGCGCGCGGCACAGGCGTGCACGTCACCTGCCTGTGTCCCGGCCCGACGGAATCGCAATTCCACGGCCGCGCCGGCACCGACAAGACGCGTCTCAGCAAGGCCGCCAAACCGATGACGTCGATGGCGGTCGCAAAGCTCGGTTACAACGCCTTCCAGTCGAACAAACGCGTCATCGTCGCCG
>CALRWU020000319.1:0-4628 GCA_943371945.1 Azorhizobium sp. AG788 | reverse complement strand
ATGCCGGCGTCGAGGATCACGAAAGTGCGGCCGTCGCGCTCTTTGACGTACTCGACGCGGGAGATCAAAACTCCGGCATTTCCGGCGATTAACCGTCCAGGTTCCAGCATCAGGCGAACATCGAGGTTCCCGAGCACTTCGCGCGCCTGGCGAGCGTAGAGCGTGGGCGAGTCCGGGTCTTCGCCATCCTTGTAGGGCACGCCAAGGCCGCCGCCGAAATCAACGCGGCTGATCGCGAAGCCCCTGTCGCGCAGGCGGCGGGCGAGCGCGACGACTTTTTCCCACGCCGCGCGCATGGGTTCCACGCGCATGATCTGGCTGCCGATGTGAACGGCGACGCCCACGGGGTCGATGTTGGGCAGGCGGCTGGCCTCGTCATAGAAGGCGTCGGCCTCGTGCCAGGCGATGCCGAACTTGGTTTCGGGGGTGCCGGTGGAGATATGGGCGTGGCCGCCGGCCTCGACGTGCGGATTGACGCGGAAGGCGATCGGCGCGCGCTTGCCCATCTCCTGCGCGACGCGTGACAGCCGGTGGAGTTCGGGCATCGATTCGATGTTGAACTGAAAGATGCCGCGCGCGAGGCCGAGGCGCATCTCGTCTTCGGTCTTGCCGACGCCAGAGAACACGATGCGGTTGGCGGGGACGCCAGCCTCCATCGCTTTCATCAGCTCGCCGCCGGAAACGACGTCGGCGCCGGCGCCAAGGGCCGCCAGCGTGGCGATGACGCCGAGATTCGAGTTGGCCTTGACCGCGTAGGCGATCAGCAGGTCGCGGCCAGTGAACGCTTCGGTCAGGACCTGGTAGTGGCGGCGCAGCGTTGCGTCCGAATAGACATAGGCGGGTGTCCCAAGCTCGCGCGCGACGGCTTCGAGCGAGACATCCTCACAGTGCAGGACGCCATTGCGATAGGCAAAGTGATGCATCGTTTCGTTCCAGCCATTCCCCGCAAACGCGCGTAGCGGAAGGCGGGGAGGATGTCACCCCGGCTGACCCAAGCTGAGGCGCTGGATCACTGGCTGCCGAAGCGGCGGGCGCTCTACGGCGTTGGCGATGCCGGCGGCGCAGGCGCTGCGGCGGGCGGTTGTACCTGCTGTTCGAGCGCGCGGCGGTTGGCTTCGTCGGCGGCGCGTTGCTGGGCTTCGCGCGCGGCGCGGTCGGCAGCCTTGCGGTCTTCCTCTGCCTTGAGGGTGCGCGGATCGTTCGGGCCCTCGTTCGGCGGGTCGCCCCAGAGCGGCACGGGACGTACGAGATCGCCCTGAAGGCCGCATCCGGCGAGGGCGGTCAGGGTCACGATGGCAAGCAGGACTTTACGCATGCCGGCACAATCCGACGCGGCAGCGGGCGGGTCAAGTTCGGGCGTCATGACGGTGGTGTAACGGCCCTGGCCCGGGCCAAGGCCGTCCGCTGCAGAGCTTCCGGTACATGTAGATCGAGGGCAGGTGGACGCTGAAGCCTGCCTTTTCATAGGCGCGGCGGGCGGGGGCGTGGCTCGGGTCGCCGCCTGTGCCGACTGTGGCGAGCTGCATCCCGGCGGCCTTCAGCGCGGCAAGGGCATGGTCGTAGAGGGCTGTACCAATGCCCTTGCCTGCGTGATCCGGGTGGACTGCGTTGAGGGTGATTTCGCCGATGCCGGGCGCGATGTCGGTTTTCCACGACACAAAGCCGACCATCTTCTCGCCATTGGGTACGGCGGTGATTTCCGCGATGGCGATGGCGTGGCCGCTGTCGGGGCTGGCGATGGCGTCGAGAAGATCGCCCTGCTCCTGCTCGGCGGTGGCGAGGCCGAGCGCGGCGATCTCCGGGCCGACAATGCTGCGGAAGGACGCGAAGACCGGCGCGAAGGCTGCGGCGCGGATGGCGTGAAGAGTCGGAAGGTCGGATGGCGCATAGGCGCGGATATGGAATGACATGAGTGTTTGTCCGTTTGGCGTGTCGATTCGGGCGCAACGGCATGGCCGCGCGGGCTTGTCTTCGCTGGGACTAGGCGCGCCAACGGCTGGACACGTGAAACACGACAATCAAGCGCGGTTCTCCTCGTCAGGAGTGTGCGGCAGAATGCGGATAATGCGCAAGATGTTGCCATGCGGGCGGCAGCAGGCCCGTGTAGAGTGCGCGCTCAGGGGAGATTACGCATGAGCGATCTGAACACAGAGGCTGAGCTGCGCGCCGTCTACAAACAGCCCGGCGGCGGGGCGGTGGGCAAGGACATCGCACAGATCGATGCGCATTTTGCGAACTTCATCGCGGTGTCGCCCTTCCTGTGCATCGGCACTGTGGGCGAGAACGGGCTATGCGATGTGTCGCCGCGCGGTGGCGAGCCTGGGTTCGTGCTGTGATTGATGCGCGAACACTGGCGATGCCGGACAGGCCGGGGAACAATCGGCTGGATTCGCTGGGTAACATCACGCGCAATCCGGGCGTCGGCTTGCTGTTCTTCGTCCCGGGGTTCGAGGACACGTTGCGTGTGAATGGCGTGGCGCGGGTGACGACCGAGCCGGAGCTGATGGCGCGCTTCACGGCGGACGGAAAGGCGCCGCGCTCGGTTGTGATCATAGAGGTCAAAGAGGCGTACCTGCACTGCGTAAAGGCGATCAAGCGCGCAGGACTATGGACGACTGAGGCGCAAGTCGATCGTTCCACCTTCCCGACAGCGGGGCAGGTCTATCGCGACCAGCTGAAGCTGGAAATTCCGGGCGAGGCGATCGATGCGTCGCTGGAGCAGGATGCGCGGGAGAACTTGTACTAAGGGGCGCGCTTATCGTCCCTTGCGCGGCAGCATGCGGACCAGCGTGTTGTCCTTCAGGACATAGTGATGAAACAACGCCGCTGCGGCGTGGAGGCCAAGCAGGAAGTATCCCACTGTTCCGCCTGTCTCATGCAGTTCCTGGACTTGCTCGGCGAATTGCTTGTTCACACCGGTCAGGGGCGGCAGCTGGAGGCCCCAGAACGGAATCGGGTCGCCCTCGGCGCTCAGGATAGTCCAGCCAGCAAACGGCATCGCAATCAGCCAGAGATAGATCGCTAGGTGAGCTGCGATCGAAAGCCAGTGAAGCAGGCGCGGCGGTTCCGGAGTGATCGGCGGTGTCTTCCAGACGAATGCTCGCAGGCCGCCGCGAACGAAGGTTGCGGCCAGCACAGTGAGCCCGAGCATGAAGTGCCACGTCTTCAGCCCCTCCCGGATGTCGCTGCCGCGCGGGTAGTTCTCGCGCAACAGGATGCAGGCATAAGCCGCCACGACGAGCAGCAGGACGAGCCAGTGCAGGGCGATAGCTATGTTGGGGTAGCGTTTCGATGCGGCCGCGTTGGTCATGCTGAGCTCCTGACTCCGCGTAGCATGCGAGATGCGCCGGCAATGTGCGTTGAGGCACATCAATCCGCATATTCGAGAAATGCTTCGAATTGGTCGCGCGAATGCGGATCAGAGGCGCGTGCAAGGTTGGCGAGTGGGCACGCCTAGCCGAGCTTCGCCTTCCACGCGGCCACCTGCTCGCGCACGCGCGCTGGTGCGGTGCCGCCATAGCTTTGGCGGCTGGCGACGGAGGCGTCGACGGTGAGCACGGCGAACACCTTGTCGGTAATACGCGGTTCGAGTTTCTGCAGCACGCCAAGCGGCAGGTCAGGTAGCGCGATGCCGGCGGTCTCGGCTGCCTTCACTGCGGCGCCGGTGATGTGGTGGGCTTCGCGGAAGGGGATGTTGAGCTCGCGGACGAGCCAGTCGGCGAGGTCGGTGGCGGTGGAGAAGCCAGAGGAGGCGCTGGCGCGCATGCGCTCCTTGTTCGGCGTCATGGTGGCGATCATGCCGGTCATGGCCTGCAGGGAGAGATCCAGCGAGTCGAAGGCGTCGAAGGTTGTCTGTTTGTCGTCCTGCATGTCCTTCGAATAGGCGAGCGGCAGGCCCTTCATGATGGTGAAGAGCTGGACGAGCGAGCCGATGGCGCGGCCGGATTTGGCGCGCACGAGTTCGGCCGCGTCCGGGTTGCGCTTTTGCGGCATGATGCTGGAGCCGGTGGACCACGCGTCGCTCATGCGCACGAAGCCGAACTGGGCGGATGACCAGATCACGATCTCCTCGGCGAGGCGCGAGAGGTGTTGTGCGCAGATCGCGACTGAGCTCAGCGCTTCGAGGGCGAAGTCACGGGCGGAGACGCAGTCGAGCGAGTTGGCCATGGGGCGGTCGAAGCCGAGCGCCTTGGCGGTCATATGGCGGTCGATGGGGAAGCCGGTGCCGGCGAGGGCGGCGGCGCCGAGCGGGCTTTCGTTCATGCGGATGATGGCGTCGGTGAAGCGGCCGCGGTCGCGGTCGAACATTTCGACATAGGCCATGAGATGGTGGCCGAAGGTGACGGGCTGGGCTGTCTGCAGGTGGGTGAAGCCGGGCATGACGGTGTCGGCATGCGCTTCGGCCTGCGCGAGCAAGGCTTTCATCAGGGCGGTGAGCTGGTCGCGGCGGGTCTCACACGCGGATTTGACCCAGAGCCGGAAATCGACGGCGACCTGGTCGTTTCTGGAGCGGGCGGTGTGCAGGCGGCCGGCGGGCTCGCCGATGATGTCCTTCAGGCGCGACTCCACATTGAGGTGGATGTCCTCCAGCGCCTTGGAAAACTGGAATTTTCCTTCGCGGATTTCGG
>CALRWU020000318.1:0-4632 GCA_943371945.1 Azorhizobium sp. AG788 | reverse complement strand
CGGCGCGCACAACATCACCCGCCAGATCCTCAACACCGAACAGAGAGGCGTAACCCTCGATCACCAGCGACTGCATCCCACGCGGCTGCATCAGCGCGCCTCCAGTTTTCGTTCGATGCGTGTCAGCTGCGCCCCTGCCAGGTCGAGCTTCACTTCGACTCGCGCCAGCCGCTCCGCCATCTGACTTTGCGCAGCGACGCGCACTTCAACCTCGCGCAGGCGCTCGCCGGTGGCCCCGGCCCACGCGAATACGCCAGCTGATTCAACGATCAGCGCGAGGATCAAGCCAACTGTGATTTTTTTATCGATCATTCTGATTTCTTCTGCTAACGTTTACGAACTCTCGGGCTGGGCGGCGGATCGTCTGGGAGTTACCCGGAATGAAGCGGGCGGATATCGTCAACGTGCGCGGCCTTCTTGGCGGGCGTGCGAGATATCGATGCGGACCAGCGCGACCCGGCTTCCATTGGGAGCCGCAACAGGTCGCGCAGCTTGTCGTCGATCTGGAGAATGCAGCGCACGACTCCCACGAGGAGGAAGATGTCGCCGCCAACCACCTCTATCTCGGGGTGATAACAATATCGCCGTCGAAATCAGGCCATTCCATTGTGCTCGACGGGCAGCAACGCCTCGCCGTGCTGGTCATGTTCCTGGCCTTTGCGCGCGACCGGATGCCATCCGACCGCGACCGCAACATGATCGATCGCCTGCTTGTCCGACGCGCCTTCGGACGTCTGCCTGAAGCACGCCTTCGGCTGTCGCCGGAGGATCACGCCTGGTTCTCGCACTTCATCCTGCCGCCGGGCGCGACATGCCGCCTGCCAGAGACCTCGCCCCTTGGATCGCCGCGAGAACTTCTGCTCTGCGCCCGCTTCATGGAGCACACATTCGCCCAGTACAAAGCTGCCCAACTCAGCAGCATCGTCGACTTTCTTCTGCACCATACCGCTGTGTGCCGTTCGCTCGGCGAAGTCCGCCAGACGGCCGCGACCTCGGCATCGGTCTCAACGTCCTTTCAGGCCCTTCCTGCGCCTGATGTTCCCACCGCGCCAATGCCTCCCCCGGCACACCCCGTCTGGGCCAACCACAACGCCGTGCCCGCCGCCCGTTACCGTGTCGCCGCAGAGTGAGATCACATGACTGATGCAACCCGATCGGCCGCCGCGGTCCAGAGCATGGCCGTGCGCGTGATAATTGCGGCCGCCCTGATCGGCGGCATGTGCCTGTTCGCGCTGGTCTGACATGCGCAACTGAGCACAGGTATTGAAAGTCCCGCATCAGGTCATAAATCCCGATGCAGGCATGAACCGGGGCACGTGTAACCGAGTAGAGAGACGCCCATGGATATCGACACACGCACTCGGGTTTGGGCCCATCCCTGGACCGCGACACAGGACTCCGAACTCCGCTGGCTTGCGCAGGCCAACACACCCGCCGTTACAATCGCCGCGCGTCTGCGGCGGCCGACCGACGAGGTCCTCGAACGCGCCAACGAACTCGGCGTCATCCTGACGACCCGCAACTAGTTGCGATGCAATGCGGGAGAGTTCTGCGCCACAGCAGAGCCGATCTGCAGAACCCTCCCGCCGCACCGTTCGCGACTACGCTTCCTTCTGCGCCGGTGTGAACACCGCCGCGAGACCCAGCACAGCGATGAACGTCTTGTAGACCGCGTCCAGTTGCGCAGGCGCGATCAGAACGCCGCCCGTCGCCACCAGCGCAGCGATCCCGCGCCAGGTCGAAAACTCGCGCAGGCGATCGATCACGTAACCCAGTATTGCTTCCTTCATTCTTGCCTCCGTCATTGAAAACAGAAGCGGGCAGCCCTTTCGGACCGCCCGTTTCGCTTGCCTCCGGCGCCTCGCGCCAAAGCTCTGAAATGTCACCTCGCCGGCTTCACACTCCCGCCAGCCGCCGCTTCTCCTCGACCGTGAGAAAGCTCGCCGCATCGATCCGCGCCCACTGGTTCGCGAGATCGTCCTGGAACGCCGGCACGCCGTTCAACTCCGGCACGATCCCGCCATCGACGCGCGGTCCCAGCCAGCCGGAAATCCCGCGCTCCGCCTTGTTCACCAGCGGCAACACGGTCAGCCGCCAGAACGCCGAGTTCGCTTCGCGATAGTTGGCGTAGGTCGCGTCCCCCGGAATCCCCAGCAACATCGGCGGCACGCCGAACGCCAGTGCGATCTCGCGCGCCGCCACATTGCGCTGCTCGACGAAATCCATGTCTGCAGGCGTCAGGCTCATCGGCTTCCAGTCGAGCCCGCCGGACAGCACCATCGGCCGCCCCGCATTGTGGGATCCCTGGTAGAGCCGCTCGATCTCTTCGCGCAGGTCCGCGCGCTGCTCCTCGGTCAGGTCTTCGCCGCCCGCATAGACAAGCGCCCCTGAAGGCCGCGCCGCATTGTCCAGCAGCGCCTTGGTCCACGCCCCGCTTGCATTGTGTATGTCCACCGCCCGCGCCGCCGCCTCCAGAGGCGACTGCCCCTCATAATCATTCGCCGGATGAAACAGCCGCAGATGCATCACCGGCAGAAACCCATCCGCCTCCCGCGCGATGCGCCGCACGTCGCTGCCGATCCTGTGCTCCCACGCGACAGGCCATCCACGCGGCCCCTTCACCGGACGCATCCGGTCAGGCCGCAGCACGAACAGCTCGCGCACCTCGCCATCGACCGTGACAGCCTCGAGGAACGCGTCGCCGCTCACCACCAGATGCGCATAGAACGCTTCCATCAGATCAGCGCCGTGCTCCTCGATGTTCGGGCGCGCCAGAAGCTGCGCCAGGACGTCGCTGTCGTCCTCCGCCGCGAAACGAACACTGGCCGCCGCCTCCGAAATCATCCGCACACAGCGATACGCGACCGGGTTGCGCTCAAACCCCTCGCGCGCCAATTGACCTGCGCCTGACCACTGCGCCTGTCGCAAGTCGGATATAGCCACCATCTGCATCGCGGATTTCACTTCGCGCTTCCGAAACAGTCTCATCTCGCCTCCGGCATCGACGCACGGAAGCGGCGCCCCGAGGGCGGTCCACGACATGGCGTCCATTGATTGAAGGGTCGGCAAGCGCGTCGCGCGAAGGACGCTCTGGTCTGTTCTCTTCGCGATGTGTGGCCACGCGCCTCGCGCTGACCCACTTGTCGACCTTCACAGAGTATACCCCCGCAAAATGTCCGGCCGATTTTCGTCGCGTGAATCCGCGCTTTTTAGTTAGCAAGTTGCTGATTCATTGGATGAAAGTTTTTTGGTTTCCTCCGGGTTTGCACAACCTCCTTCCAACAAAATGAGGTGTAACTCTGATGGGAGACCGCCATGGCGATAGACGTGATCTCAGCCGACCGCGCCTCAGCCGCTGACCGCCGCGAAGCAGCCCGCACCGCTGCTCACCAATACCTCCTCGCGCGCGCGGACATGCGACGGGACACACGTGTAGAAGAGACGAAGGCGATAATCGCGGCCCGCCCGACGCCAGCCGAACGGGGCGCTGCAAATCCGCCGCGCGCGCCCGCCAGGCTCGTCGACCTCTTCGTCTAGGCCTGCCACACACCTTACCGCCCGGCTAACCATCGGGACGCAATCGCGCCGCATCCGCGCACGCGGACTTCATGCGCGTCTGCCATCCTGATCCGGTTGACACAGATGCGATGACCAGGATGACGCCCATGTCCTTTGATCTTCAACTGATCACTGCCGCCGTCCCCGCTGCGATCGCCACGCCGCGCGAGCATGCAATCTACCGCAACGCCTTGAGCGCAAACCACAAGCGGCATAGAGCAAGCAATGTCGCCGACCTGCTCGAACGCGGCCACCGCTCGCGCCCTAGCGCCAAGCCTGCCGTGCTTGTCGACATCCTCGCGTGAATCTGAACGCCTACGAGACGCGACTAGGCGCACGCGGTTCGGGCGCGCCTTCGACCAACAGAGTCAGCTCACGCCAGTTCGCCAGGAGTTGTTCGATCTCCTGTATGCTGGGCCAATCCCGTGCATTGATGGTCATGGAAACACTGGGCGTCTCGGCAGGGCGTGTGCCGTCGCCGCGCTCGACCTTCAGGTCGCCGGGATAGTAGGTCAGCGCCTCCGCAACTTCCGCCAGCAGCGACGCCAGCTCCCCCATCCGCGTTTCGAGAGCGGCTCGGAGATCTTCGTTCGGTTGAGATGTTGACGACATATGTTTCGACCACAGGAGTGCAGTTGGGTCGCTTCTACACAGCCGCCACCCTCAACGCCTTGATCGCGCACAAGACCGCAGCAATCCGGTTGCAGATCAGTCAGCTGCGAGAAATGACCGGAAATCGGCAATAAGAGCCGTCGCCGCTGCGGCAATGATCCGCTCGCCCTTCTCCGGCGTCGCTTGGCTGGGGTCAGATCCGATCCGCCCGTCCGGAAAACGCCGGCGATAGTCGTCGGCATCGAGGATCGGCCCGTTCGGCGCAATCTTCGGTGACATCTCCACCCGCTTCACCGCGTCGGGATACGCGGCATAGGTCACCGACACTTCCGACGCTGTCGCGTGTGATCCCTCGCCAACCGGGAACAGCTCCTTGCACAGTCGGTCCACGCCCGACAGCTCCCACCAGTTGCGCAGCTGGCACCGCACCGGCGCCGAATTCCCACCCGCGCGCTTCAGGCT
>CALRWU020000317.1:0-4632 GCA_943371945.1 Azorhizobium sp. AG788 | reverse complement strand
ATCGTACGCTTGCGACCGCTGCAGGCGCGAGTGAGATCGCGATCCGCTTGCTGATGGGGCACAGCCTTCAAGGCGATGTCAGCTTCGACTACCTCACTGCGGATCTGGATTGGCTTCGGCGCGCACAGGGATCGATCAGCGACTATATCTTGACCGCCGCCGGCATGGACGGGAGCTTCGCATTCGACGAGCGCGCGTTTAGATAGAGCGGATTGTCTGGCCTCGGCTTCGCCAATTACCCCAGCAACTATTCGAGATTTCGACTCCCAGTGCTGCGCACACATCAATGCGCCCAACAATCGGCTCGTCGACAACTTTGAGAGATGATGAGCGAGGCAGTGAGACGGCTCGGTTTGTGACCAGGTGCCGGAAGAAGACCTCTCGGCCTTTTGCGAGGTTGCACCTTAGGCGCGCCTATGGACTCCCTGATCCCACGCATGCTCACACCGCAATCCGCCTATGACCGGAATACCCCCCGACTTCGGACAGTCGCCCCAGACATTACGAATTCACGGACTGGGGCCCTAAGCTGCCAGTCGCCGTTTACGCCTGGAGAGGCCCGAAAGCTCTGTGGCAGGTCACCCGGACTAGGCCGCAGGCTGAACCAAGGGGCTCGAAAGCACAGCCCGCATTTTGAGTGCGAGATCGTCGAGCGTGTACGGCTTGGGGATGAAGTTTACGCCCGCCGCAAGCGATTGGTTGTGAATCACTGATTCACGTGCATATCCCGTCGTAAACAGGACCCTCAGGTCCGGCCTGCGCCGTATTGCTTCGTCGGCCAGTTGTCGTCCACTCATGCCGGGCATGATGATGTCGGTGAACAGGCAATCGATTTCGGGGTGTTGGTCCATTTTGATCAAAGCGTTTGCGCCATCGGTAGCGTGAATGACCGTGTACCCGAGCTCGCGCAGCCCAGCGACTGTAAGTTCCCGCAACCGCCTTTCGTCTTCTACCACCAAGATGATCTCGCCAATGGTTCCACGAGGAGCAAGTGTGTGAGGTTCACCGACGGGCGCCACTTTGCGGTCACCGGTGTAGCGCGGAAGATAGATCTTGATCGTGGTGCCCTTACCGAGTTCGGAATAGATTTTCACGTTGCCGCCGGATTGTTTGACGAATCCGAACACCTGACTGAGACCTAAGCCGGTTCCTTCGCCTAGCGGCTTGGTTGTGTAGAACGGTTCGAATGCGCGCTTGATGACGTCTGGCGACATGCCTTCGCCGTTGTCCGTTACTGCGATCATCACATACTGACCAGCCGCGACGTCAATATTGGCTCGGGAGTAGGCGTCATCGAGAGAGACGTTAGCCGTTTCGAGCGTAAGCCTTCCGCCGCCAGGCATAGCGTCCCGCGCGTTGACGCAAAGATTGAGAATGACGTTTTCAAGTTGGCTCGGGTCCGCGGTCGTCCGCCAAAGGCCTCCTCCGAGAACCGTTTCAATGATTATGTTTTCGCCAAGCGTACGGCGCAGAAGTTCAGTCATGCCCGAGATGAACTGGCTAGGGTCAAGCACCTCAGGAAGGAGCTGCTGCTGACGGGAAAACGCCAGCAAGCGCGTTGTCAGGGCCGCGGAGCGTTTGGCAGCGTCCATGGCTGCGTCCAGCAAACTCCCGATATCAGTTTCGCCCCTCGACAGTCGCCTTCGGCACAACGAGATCGCCGACATGACGACAGCGTTCATGTTGTTGAAGTCGTGCGCGATCCCGCCAGTGAGTTGGCCAACCGCTTCCATTTTTTGCAGTTGGTGAATCTGCTCTTCCAGCGCCGCACGACCAAGCACCTCCGTACTGGTCTGATCGCGAGATTCCTGCAATGCGATAGCCGCTTCCCCGCTTTCTGTTACGCGGTCTTCGCTGTTGGTTGCCGACTTTCGCCGATCATACATCCACATCGACAAGCTGAGCCCGGCCAGAAGCAGCGCAACAAGCGCTGCCAGCATTAGCAAACCGCCAGTACTCGCCGCTTCCGCCTGGCGCTGTTGAAGCAAATTCTCTTCGCGTTGCACCATGCCCTGAGCAAGAGTGCGAACGGGGTCTAGCGACGCTATGCTGTCTGCCAACGCGTCAGGGCGACGGGTCGTGCCGCCGATGTTGTTGGTTGCGAAACGTGGAATGGCAACATCGCGAAATTTGACGAGCGCGGCCTGCTGCTCTGCATTGTCCGCCATTCGCGCTTCGAGGCCCGCGACATAATGATCAAACGTAACGCGCGCAGCATCAATACTGCGAGCATAAGCTTCATCCCCTGTCAGCAGGTAGCCGCGCTTGCCCAACTCGGCATCCTGCACGAGGGAGAAGGCCTCGGTCAGGTTGCCCTTGACCTCCTCGGTATGGCGAACCCAATCCAGTTGTGATCGGTATTGCAGGCCCAGCCCTATCGTCGCTGCGGCGACGGCAGCCAGACACAGCCCTGCTATCAGGGGCAACCAATGAGCGGCCCATCGCGAGGGCGTCAGCCTGACCAGTCTTCGTGCATTCGGGAGAGCAGAGGCTCTTTCCCGGGAAGATGGGGCGTCGGTGATTTTCTGTTTGTCCTGTTGTCGCGTATCGCGAGCGAGATGAGCTATGCGCTTCATTGCCTCGCGCGTCGACCCCTAGCGACAAGACCTCAGATCGGTATTCCGCCGTCGCCTCCTTGAGAGGTTTCGCACAGAGTGAAAGTGTCGAGGCCGAGTTCCAGCCTGACAGCTGCGCCGCTTCAGTCCTAGGCGCCCGCCATTCTGCGCGCTTGCGTACAGAGTTCATAAATACACGTGCGCTGGTTGTGTCGGCTCAGCACTTCGTATGCCTCGGTGTAGCCTTGGGCGCGAAGCGCGACCTCGATAGCGTGGGGGGTGATGAAGGCGCCCGTTCCCGCCAACTCAAGCGCTCGCCGTTCGATGTATGCGCGTCGGCTTTCCTGCAGTTCTCTTGGCACTTCACACCTCGCTCGAAGCAGTTGCTCTCCTTGGCTGACGCGCCCTGATCGTCGCGAAAGCAAGTGATGAACCGTGTGCCATCCATCGCTCCAGGTCTGTACGCCAACGGGCGCCGGTGGTCTTTTCTCGCAAGGTACGATGCTGATGCAGTCATGGTGAACGACGGCTTATGGGCGAGCTCGTGCCTAAGCGCGGCGCTTCCCCTGAACGACGCATATGGATCGACTCAGCCGGAACGCCACAATTTCCGCTCCGACGAACTCGGGCCCAAAACTGCCGGGCTTCATTCACGCTTGCGCAGGTCCAAAACCCCTGGGGCAGGCCAGTATGTTAAGATGACCTGCTCGTCTTGAGCAGCTTTCCCAACCTTGTCATTTCGCAGACGGCGATTGGAGGCCAAGTCGAGTGACGTCGGCGGAGGAGATCGAACCAAACAATTCCAGTCGAAGTGCGGACAAAGTCGTCAATCTGATTTCGTTGCCGTCGGCGCCACGTCTTGCATAAATCCGAGATCCGACACGTCGAACCCAGATACGGACGAGGTCGCGATCGGCCGCAGCACCAGCCGGTTTGGCTCGGACCGCAACTACCTGGTATAATTGTCGGCTACACTTGATTTTCATCGCCCGCGAAGATCCAGTCGGGTGGCGCGCCAATCGTATCCAAGCCTCTTCAGTGGGCTAACCCAGGACTTGTATGAACAATTAGCGGCATTGATGTGACGGCCCGACTGTCGATGCATCTAGACAGCCCGGCACACTGCCGCGGCCTACCGACGTGGGACGATGACCCGTCGTAACGCAGCGTCATCGTCCAATGATTAAATCGCGCGACTCAGACGTACCGCCCCAATTCGAGTTTCAGCGGCATCAGGGTCTCATACCTGGCGCTCAGAAAATGGAACGTGAGGGCGGGCCAGAGTTTAGATTGGCGAACGGCAAGGTCCGGCCCCCTGATACTCAGTCGCCCTTCTGCGGGGGAGTTTGGTACGCAGCGTCCAGGAGAGGTCTGTAACGGTGCACAGGGGAGGGCATCTCGGAATCAGCGCCCTTGATCGACTTCCAGATGATTTCGTTTAGCCGCTTCATCGGGGCGCGGTCCTCCTCCGCGAAATTCATCCGTCCGCTATCGGCAGCACCGTAGGCCGTGGCCAGGTTGCGTTCGTAGATATTGATCTGTGGCGGGATCGCCCGATAAGGCGTGAGATCCGCCTTGCCCGAGAACGATTTGTAGAGCGGGGTCGCGGCCGCATCGTACTGGCTCATCGGCGGCAAGCCGAGCAGAAGCTCGATGGTACGGAGCAAAGAGACTGTGGTGTAGTGTGTTGAGTCAACGGTGCCGCGGTGAATGTATGGGCTCACCGCGAAGGCCACGGTCCGGCGCGCGTCGACGTGATCGGGTCCGTCCTGAGCGTCGTCCTCAATCACGAAAATCGCCGTCTCTGGCCAATACTTCGAGTGTGAAATGCGCTCGATGATCAGTCCCAGGGCATAGTCATTGCTGCCGACGGCGGCGGCCGGTGTATACGCGCCGGGTGTCGTTCCGCGCGTGTGGTCCTCGCCGAGTGACATGACGGTGACGTTCGGAAGGCGTTCACTCGGATTCTTGCTGTCGAACTTCTTCTCGAATTGCTCGAACTCACGGATGAACACGGCCGCATTATCAAGATCGCGTCCGTTGAATCCGCCGTAGTCCTTGGAGACGTGACCCTGCA
>CALRWU020000316.1:0-4674 GCA_943371945.1 Azorhizobium sp. AG788 | reverse complement strand
GGCGTCAACATCGCCCAGGCTTTCGTGCGTGATCCCGGCATCGTCCAGTGGGTGATTGACCAGGGCGTCAGGTGCGTCACCACCTCCGCCGGCGACCCCATGAAGTTCACCGCCACTCTAAAGTCTGCGGGACTAACTGTCTTTCACGTCGTGCCCAATCTTGCTGGCGCCTTGCGGGCCGTCGAAGCGGGGGTGGATGGGGTGATTGTGGAGGGTGGTGAAGGTGGGGGCTTCAAGAACCCGAAGGATGTCGCATCCATGGTGCTCATCCCGCTGGTGTGCGAGCGCGTGAATGTGCCCGTCGTCGCCGCCGGCGGCATCATGGACGGACGGTCGATGGCGGCGGCGTTTGCGTTAGGGGCGGAGGGGGTGCTGATGGGGACGCGGATTCTGTCCTCAACTGAGAGCCCCGTGCACCAGAACTGGAAGGACGCGATCGTCAACGCCGAGGCGACCGACACGGTTTTCCTCAATCGCCAGGGTCCCGGCCCTGCCCTGCGTGCGCTGCGGACCGAGCGGACAACCCGGCTGGAGGCCGATGGCTCGCCCAACATCTTCGGGGAGTTCGCCCGCACCCAGGACGTCTATTTCGGCGGCGACCTTGAAGCCGGCATCGCCCTGACGGGACAGGTCGCCGGACGCATCACCGAGGTAAAGCCTGTCCGCCAGATCCTCGATGAAACCATGGCGGAATTCGCGGAAACGCTGGCGCGGCTGAACCGGCTCGGCTGAGCGCCACGCGGCTAGCCCTCAGGAACCATTAGGTCACTCATCATAAGTCAGGCAGCGGTAAGGTCGCGCAGGTATTGAACTTGCAGCACCCCAAGGACCGTCGACTTTTCCCGATCCGGTAGTGCTCTCATAAGAATTCAACGCGTTGGGGAATGTTGTACCACCCCGCCAGACATTACTTTATTGTAATAATCAGGTGGCGCTGCGATGCGCGCAGGGTCTGACAGGGGACATTTTTCACATGCTGAAGCACTTGTTCATCGCGGCAGCCGCCGCGCTTTTCGCAGCGCCAGCATTCGCTCAGGCCCCAGATGTCGAACTCGAGGGCACGGTCACCCTGTGGGACAATCCGACCCGCACGCTCGAAGTGATGGGCATGCAAGTCCATGTGCCGGACACCGCCACGGTTCACTCGCCTTCAGCTTCCCGTGCCGAAACGGGCTTGGCCCCTTTTGCCTGGTTCAGAGGCGCGGCCATGCCTGGCCGCACGCAGTTGGGCTTCATGGGCGGCACCGCCATCGTCATCGGAACCTGGGACGCGGCTGCCGGCCGCGTCGTCGCTGACGACGTCACAATCGAGCCTGGCGAAAACGTGTCACTCGGCGTGATCACCTCCAGCCTCTGCACAACCCGGAACTGCGATGGCCCGGGGGATTATCTGCGCGGAAACTCGAAAGTCGGCGGCTTGCCCGGACCGGCGATGGTTCCGATCCGCGAC
Organism: Azorhizobium sp. AG788; assembly: GCA_943371945.1. Classification (GTDB taxonomy): domain Bacteria; phylum Pseudomonadota; class Alphaproteobacteria; order Caulobacterales; family Hyphomonadaceae; genus UBA7672. The sequence goes on along the minus strand of CALRWU020000316.1, from coordinate 3,224 downwards.
GTGCGCATGCCGGCCTCTCCTGTCGGCGATGAAGGCGGATTCCCCCTGAACCTTGCGGGCGCCAACCTCAACGGGCTCGGCTATGCGGCTGAAGGTTATTACGGCAACGCTGCCGTTTCAGTCGGCTCGTCCACCGGCACGGTCTCCGAGCGCGCTTTCCACTACTTCCTGTTCAACCTGCTGGCTCCCGCGCCGCAACTGCTACTGAACAAGGGAGACCGTGAAGTCGTCATCAGCCGCGCGCAATGCCGCGTCGCCAAGGACTTCGAAGTTCGCGGCAATGTGCACACCCGCATCAACCCGACCAGCCCGACCGGCGCCCGCGCCGACACGATCGCGCCCAACAGCGGCGTCGTGCAGGTTCAGTACACGCTGAACGGCGTTCTCAACCGCGCCAACAGCGCTGTCGCCATCACCGACGCCGCCAACCCGGCGATCGGCAGCTATCGGGTTCGCTTCAACGTCCCCGGCGCATGCCCGGAGAACATCCTGGTGCGTTGGCTGCCGGCCGCCAACTCGGCCAACACCCTCGCCTACGCGTCATCGGACAGCTTCGCGGTCGACATTCGTCTCGACTGATGCGAGGCGATCAAGCGCTCGGCCATTCCTTCATGATCGTCGCAAGGTCGAAGTAATCACGCCACAGCGTAATCTTGCCGTCGTGAACCTCGAACACGCCCGTGACCGGCAGTTCCACCCAGCCCTTCGGCAGCAGGTGACGATCGAGCCGCTCGAGGAAGACGAGCGCGCCTGCCGCCGCCGCGTGGCGCACGGAGAATTCATTCCGGATCGTGGGCGCGAAGAAGGGCTCAAGGACAGCGCGAACGCCTTCCGGACCGTGGACCGTGGACATGGGAATGTTGGTGTATTCGCAGCCATCCGCCACCATCGGCAGGCCGGCTTCGTAGTCCTTGGCCATCATCGCGCGCAGGAAGGCGAGGACGGTATCCATCGGAGAAAAGGTGTCTGTGGCCATGCGAGGCGCTCCCAGGTTGAAGCCTGGGGCCTTGGTCCAATGGCGCGAGGCGCCCGGCAATTACCTCACAGGTCGTCATCTTGCCGTGCGAGCGCTGTTCACCCTGTTGTCTGGGCAAGGCGGGGCGCGCTAGAAGCCAGCCCATGCAAACCGCCCGCACCCTGTACGACAAGATCTGGGACTCTCACATCGTCTCGACTGACCCTGCGTCGGGCGAGAGCTTCCTTTATATCGACCTTCACCTCATCCATGAGGTCACGACGCCTCAGGCGTTCGCCGGACTGAAGGTCAATGGCCGCAAGGTGCGCCGCCCCGACCTCACCCTCGCTGTCGCCGACCATAACACCCCGACCGAGGGCCAGGCGCTCGGCATGGCCGGCGTCAAGGACGCGGAAGCCCGCGAGCAGCTGGAGACGCTCGCCCGCAATGTGGCGGAGCATGGCATCCAATTCTTCCCGATGGGCGACATCCGCAATGGCATCGTCCACGTCGTCGGCCCCGAACAGGGCCGCACGCAACCGGGCCTCACGATCGTCTGCGGCGACAGCCATACATCGACGCATGGCGCGTTCGGCGCTCTCGCCCACGGCATAGGCACCAGCGAAGTCGAACACGTGCTGGCGACGCAAACCCTGCGCACGCGCAAGATGAAGAACATGGCAGTCCGCGTCGAAGGCGAGTTCCGCCCCAGCGTCGGCGCCAAGGATCTGGCCCTGCATCTCATTGCCATCATCGGCACCAATGGCGGCGCAGGCAGCGTGATCGAGTACTCCGGCTCGGCCATCCGGTCGATGTCGATGGAAGGCCGCATGACGCTGTGCAACCTGTCGATCGAAGGCGGCGCGCGGGCCGGGCTTGTCGCGCCCGACGAGAAGACGTTCGCCTACATGATGGGTCGCCCTGCTGCACCGAAAGGCGGGCAGTGGGAGACCGCTGTCCAGTACTGGAAGACGCTGTTCTCGGACGATGGCGCACACTGGGACGATGTCATCAACATCGCCGCCGAAGACGTCGCCCCGACCATCACCTGGGGCACCAGCCCGGAACAGGCTGCGCCGATTACCGCCTCAGCGCCCGTGCCGTCACAGATCGCCGACCGCGTGAAGCGCGAAGCAGCGACACGCGCACTTGCCTATATGGGCCTCGAGCCGGGACAGAAGCTCGAAGGCTTGAAGATCGACCGCGTCTTCATCGGCTCGTGCACCAATTCGCGCATCGAGGATTTGCGCGCCGCCGCCGACATCGCGAAGGGAAAGCACGTCGCGGCCGGCGTACGCGCCATGGTCGTGCCCGGCTCCGGTCTCATCCGCGCCCAGGCCGAGGAAGAAGGTCTCGACCAGATCTTCCTCGACGCCGGTTTCGAATGGCGCCAGCCCGGCTGCTCCATGTGCCTCGGCATGAACCCTGACATTCTCTCGCCCGGCGAGCGTTGCGCCTCGACCTCGAACCGAAATTTCGAAGGCCGTCAGGGCCGCGGCGGCCGCACGCACCTGATGAGCCCGGTACTCGCCGCGAAGGCCGCGATCGCTGGCGTGATCACAGGCGCCTAGTCTCACGCCAACGCATGAGTTGACCGCCGCCGTCTCGCGCTGCTCTAAGGCGAGCTCGGGTGGAATAGCGGGCGGTAGCCGAACATGAAGCTGGCTTTGAAAATCCTCGGCGGTATCGCGCTGGCGATAGCCTTACTCGTCGGCGTCCTGCTATGGCGCACATCGCAGTTCGGCGCAAAGACCGACACGCAAGCCGAGATCGCCCTGCCCACCCCGCCAGCAGTCGATGTCGCGGCTGCAGCCGAGATGCTCGGCGCGGCAATCCGCATCCAGACCGTCACCTATGCGTCCGGGGATCCCAAGCCCGGCGCCGATCAGCCCTGGATCGATCTCGAGGCAGCTCTCAGGGCGCGCTACCCGACTGTCTTCGCGAAGATGGCGATGGAGAAAGTCCTCACCCACGCCATGCTGATGACGTGGACCGGGACCGATGCTTCCCTGCCGCCGGTGATCCTGATGGCGCACCAGGACGTGGTGCCCGTGAACCCAGGCACCGATGCCGACTGGACCCACGGCCCCTTCGGCGGCGTTGTGGCTGATGGCTATATCTGGGGACGTGGCGCGATGGACGACAAGGGCTCGCTGATTGCGATCCTTGAAGCCGGCGAAGCGCTCGCCAAATCGAACTGGACGCCCAAGCGCACCATCATCTTCGCCTTCGGCCACGATGAGGAAGTCTCCGGCGCGGGCGCGCGTGA
>CALRWU020000315.1:0-4689 GCA_943371945.1 Azorhizobium sp. AG788 | reverse complement strand
CGGCCAACATGGCTGCTGGCGGGAGATGCGGGATCGCCAAAATTCGGCAGCTCCAGCGCAGCATAGATCAGCACACCGCCAACGGTCGCCGCAAGAATTGCAGGTGCAATGAGACGCCGCCAGTCATGCCGCTCGGTATGGCCGCGCGCCAGCAGCATCGCGCCGAGCAGGATGATCGTGGACACCCCAGCGCCAACAACCGCCTCCGTAAAGGCGACGTCAGCGGCATCCATCACGACCAGCCAGACTGCGCTGACAAGTGAATAGATGCCCATCAACAGGATCGCCGCGAGCAGGCTGCGCGTGGTCGCGATGGCGATGCCAACTGAAATCAGCATCAGCAGCAGTGCAACGTTCAGAGCGAAACCCGCTTCGAGGGAGAGGTTCATCATTTCGACTCGCCTCCGTATTCCTCTTTCTGCGTCGGCGCGTCCGGCCTGGCCGCCGGCATGATCTGGAAATTGCCGATACGCGGCTTGTGCCCCGATCCATAAGCGGCATTGGCAAGCGCATTGGCCGCCGCAGGCGTGGTCAGCATGATGAAGATCCACGCGAGTCCGAGCTTCAGCGTTTCGGCATTCAGACCGGAAATCAGCGCGAGGCCCAGCAACACAAGACTCGCCCCGCCCGTGTCTGTCAGGCTCGCCGCGTGGATGCGGGTATAGACATCCGGAAAACGCAGCACGCCCACCGCGCCGAGCAGCGTGAACAGCGTGCCGACCACAACCAGGCCGCCGCCGATCCAGACGAGCGCATCATGCATCGTCCGTATCCTCTGCAGGGCCCGTCGTCAGCGGCAAAGCCAGCGAGCGATAGCGGAAGAACTTCATCAGCGCGATCGTGGTCACGAAATTGATCAGCGCATAGACGATGGCGATATCCAGAAAGCCGGGCCGTCCGAACAGATAGCCGATCACCGCGATCAGCAGCACAGTCTTCGTGCCGAACGAATTGGCGGCGAGGATGCGGTCATACTGTGACGGGCCGGTGATCGCCCGAATGATCATGAGCGCCATAGCCACGATGAGCCCGGCTGCGCCAGCGGCAAGCAACATCGGTCAGCCTTTCCGTCGCGCGGAATCCGCCGCCGCAGCCGCCCTGCGGTCCATCGACTCAAACTCTGCGACGCTTGCCTTCTCGCGCATCAGCGCATGCACCAGAACCTTGTCATCCGCGACGTCGATGGTGACTGTGCCGGGCGTCAGCGTGATCGAATTGGCAAACAGCGCCTTGCCCAGATCGGTTCGGGCCCGCGTGTGCAGGCGCACGACAACTGGGTCGATCGCATGACGCGAGCCGAGCACGCGGCCGATAACCGCGATGTTGGATTTCACGATCTCGCCGATCAGCCAACCGACATAGAGCAGCATCTGCGGCAGCCGGTGATAGGGCGATGCGTCACGGTCGACGATGCGCAACCGCGCCGCGAGGCACAGCGTCAGCAGCAGCGATGCAACGCCGACGCCCAGGAAAAAGGGAGAGGTCTGGCCCGACAGCACAAACCAGAATGCAGCCAGCGCGAGGACCAGGCCGGGCAGATAGATCATTGTCGCGGCCTCCTTTGCTGAAGCGTCATCTCAGATGAACCACCCAGCCGGAAATATCCAGCAAAACCGGTCAGCGTCCGAATGCCGTAAGCGCGGCAGCCGCATCCATGCGTAACAGGTCGCGCGCGAACCCTGCTGCGCCGTCCTCGTCGGTGTCGCCGAAGGCGGACACCAGCGACCAGTTCCAGTAGCGCAACACGGTCTGCGCCTTCGCCACGGCGATCGTCTCGTAGACTTCCGACACGCGGGCGAAATCCGCACCATCGTCCGACCGGCGCAGAGCTTTCCAGAATGCGCGCAGGTAAGGCCGCTTGAGGCCGGTCGCCTTGCACAGCACAGCAACGCCCTCGCCGCCGGCATCCTTGAAGATGCGCTCGGCCGTCGACGCCTTCACGCCTGACAAAGCAGCGATGTCCATCATAGCAGCGGGCGTCATTCCTTCGACCGCAGCAGCATCGATCGCCGCTTCAAGGCCAGCATGCTCGGAACGGTCAATGGCGCTGCGGTCGCGCTGGCGCCGCTCGATAATCTGCAGAGATTTGCGCACGACAGGATCGCGCTCCTCGAGCGCGAGCTTGAAGATGTCGCCGCACATATCGATCAGCAACGTGCGCTCGGCAGAGAAGCGCAGCAGGATCTGTCGCCGCTCGATCGGACCGGCCCACCAGAACATGGCGAGCGCATGCGCCGGGCGCACCTCTTCGCGCTGGATCAGCAGCGGCGGCAAGGCCGGCGCTTCGCGGGAAGCGGCCACCATCAGTTCGACAGAGCGGTCCGACAGTTTGGATTGCGTGTTATCAAGCAAGGCGCGCATCGCGACGGTGTCGCCACTCTCGGCGATTGCGGAGGCGACAGCGGGCCCGATGTCACGCCGCTGGGCGACGGCGACGCGATGCGGCGTACCGCCCTTCTCGACGATCTGACAGAGATCGGCGTCATCGAAGGCGCGGTTGTCCGCGAGGATCAGCTGCGCCACATGCGGCGCATCAAGCGCGAGGAAACGAAGCAGGCGCTTGGGCGCTTGCGACATCTCGCGCAGCCGGCGCGCGCACAATTCGCGGGCCGACACGTCGGACTCGATCAGGATTTCCATCAGCAGGTCGCCCGCAATCGCGCGGTCCTGGATGTTGCCACGTGACGACGGCAGAGCGACGACGTCCATCAGGCGGCGCAACAGCGTGCGACGCGCAAAGCCATCAGAGGCAGCGGGAATGACCACGCCGCCCTGCTCGGCCGCTTCGGCGGACCGGCCTGGAAATGCCGTCTCATCTGACATGGCGCTCCCTGTCTGGCTGCCGCCCGTCTTGGCTAACGGGTTCAGGATGCCGGAAGCGCAGTTAACGGACCATCAACCTCCCCGGCCGGGCAGGCTCAATTCCGCGAGGTCAGGCTGAATTCGGGACTTTGCTAGTCGGCAGCCTTGCCCGGATGGACAAAAATCAGCGCCACGGACGCGGCCAGTAGGCCCACCACCAGATAAAACAATCCGGATGGGTCCGTCGCCGTCGTCACCACCCCCGCCTCGCCGATCACATCGACCGGCACCTGGATGCCGAGCATCATCAGCTGACCTACCAGCGCGGCAAGGCCCAGCAGCAAGAGGGTTGCAAGTATTGCTCCGACCCGGCGCGTCACCGGGATCAGGATCAGCAAGGCAAACAATGCTTCGAGCACGCCAAACGCAAAACGCCCCGCCGGCTCGAAATAGGAGATGCCGGAACTGTCGCGGAAAACCTCGAACAGGTGGTTCTTCGCAGGGGGCTGCGGCGCCAGCGCCTCGGCCGCCACCCACAGCAGCATCACTGTGACGAACAGGGCAATCACCCAGCTCGCCAGGGTCCGGGCCTCACGCATGACAGGGCTCCCTCACACACCAACAGCCAGCAGAATGGCTCAGATTTGGCCGGACGCCAAATCAGGCCGGCGCCTCTGAAATATGACAAACGCTCCGGCCAGCCGGCCGAAGCGTCTGCACTCATCCGGAAGAGGACCGTCAGGTTTTGGGAAGATATTCCTGCAGGGACAGTTTGCCGTCCTTGTTGCCATCCAGCCGCACGAAAGCCGCCTTGATAGCGTCTGGCGACACGTCCTTCATCCCTGGAATGTCCACCTTGGGCGGCTCTGGCGCGTCCGGACCACCCAGAACGTTGGGTTTCGGCATCGGGGGAGCGACGATGCGCGCATACTCCGCTTCGCTCAGAGCCTTGTCGCCATTTGCGTCGAGGATCTCGAACCCGCGCGTCAGCATTGCCGCCTGGCGCGCGCGGTACTCGTCGAGGTTCACCTTGCCGTCCTTGTTGGCGTCGATCGAGCCGAACTCCTGCTTCCGCATGTCTTCTTCCGTGAAGGTGTAGGTTCTCGACGTAGCGCCATTCGCCTTTTCGTCAGTCACGTCCTTTACTTCATGACGCGAGATGAACTTGATCTCCTTGTGCTCGTCCTCGGCCTTCGCCGGGCTCAGTTCGTCCGGCAGGTAGAAGGTAAAGGCGTCTTCCTTGATGCCCGGCGCGATACGGGACTCGGGCGCGTCCTTGCCGTGATCCTCGATGGTGCGCGTTTCGATCACCACGTTACGCTTGACGACCACATCATCCTTGCCGCCATCGGACTTGACCTCCGCCGGCCCGAGGAACTCATCCACAGACAGCACGCCATCACCATTGGCGTCGAGGCGAGCGAACTGCGCCTTGAAGTCTGGCGCCGCCGCCGAAGGCAGAACGGCCAGTGCGGTGAGGCCCAGCGCGGCAAGGCTGCCAGCGGCCACACGCGGTCCATAACGGCGAACAGTGGGAGAGAATTGCATGACGAGCGTCCTTTTTTCCTGTGGAGGGTGCTCGCGCGCATCGAGGTAGGACTGCACCTGATCGCGAACGACTTCGCTCGCGGTGGTGCCATCCTCCCGGCAGGCGTTGAGGAACGCCTGCTTGGTCTCGTGAGGTATCCTGACTTCCAGCGTCTCGGATTTCTTGACCCGGGGCTTGGGCGTCTTTGGCTTTCCCCCGGACTTTCCGTTGTCGTTGGCGATCATGGAACAATTCCCCTTCGGCGCGCGGCCGTCCTTCACATGAGGAGGTCCGCATCCTGTGCCCAGCAAATAGAGGCCGGGACGCCAGACAGATTCCGTCCGGTCGTGGCAGGATCG
>CALRWU020000314.1:0-4714 GCA_943371945.1 Azorhizobium sp. AG788 | reverse complement strand
CTGCCTTGACGACCAGTCCGCATTCCGCGAAGTCCGCATCATCAATTTCGACGGCAAGGGAAACTGGGAGGGCCAGGCCCACGCCCTCGCCCACAAGTCGAAAGCCTGAAGATGTCGGACCGCCCCCTCTTCGAACACATCTCCTCCACCGCCAACGACACGGTAAAGCTGCTGCGCTCGCTCGACCGCAAGCGCGAGCGTGTCGAGACGGGCCTGTTCGTCGCCGAGGGCGCCCGCCACGCGGAAGAGGCCCTCGCGAATGGCTGGATCCCCGCCTACGCCTTCGCCAGCCAGGCAGCCCTCGAACGCCCGCAGACGCTTGACCTCCTCCAGCGCATGGAGCGCGCCGGCGCCCGCGTCCTGACGGGCACGGAGAAAATCCTCGTCACCCTCTCGCGTAAAGATAATCCGCAAGCTGTCATCACGGCCTTCAAACAGCGCACGACAACCCTCGCAGATTTTCCGGCCACGGGCGCTCGCCGTTTCCTCGCCCTCTACGAAATCCGCGACCCCGGCAATCTCGGCACAGTGATCCGCACGGCCGATGCTGCCGGTTGTGACGGCGTCATCCTCATCGGCCAGACCTGCGATCCCTTCTCCGTCGAAGCCGTCCGCGCCAGCATGGGATCGCTCTTTGCGATTGCGATCGCCGCAACCACCTTCGAAAATTTCAAACAGTGGACCACCGCGAACACCGTCCGCATCATCGCCGCCTCGATGCACGGCACGCACGCTCACGACAAGGCGCAGTTCGGCGAACGCTCCTGCATCCTCATGGGCAATGAACAATCCGGCCTGCCCGCCGAGGTCGAAGCGGCCTGCGACGAACTCGTGCGCATTCCCATGATGGGCAAGGCCGACAGCCTCAACCTCGCCTCCGCCGCCAGCGTGATGATCTACGAAGCCTGGCGCGCCAACGGCTATACCGGCGCTACACGATGACCGCTTCAGACTTCCAGCTTCTCGTCAGCGACGACTGGTCCGACTACCAGCTCCTCGATAGCGGAGACATGCGCAAACTCGAGCGCTTCGGCAGGGTACGCGTCAATCGCCCCGATCCACAGGCGCTCTGGAAACCCAACGCTCCGGTCAGCAGCTGGAAAGTCGACGCCACCTTTGCCCCCACCAAGGACGATGACGACGAACGCGGCGCCTGGGCCTTCACCGGCAAACCGCCCGCGGACGAATGGGCCATCGGCTGGAACGGTCTGAAACTCAACGCCCGCCTCGCCGCCTTCCGTCACATGGGCGTCTTCCCGGAGCACTCGGTTCACTGGCGCTGGTCGATGGAGCAGGTCGCCGCCGCCAAACGCCCGATCAAGGCGCTCAACCTGTTCGGCTACACCGGCATGATGTCGCTCGCCCTCGCGAAAGCCGGCGCCGAAGTCGTGCACCTCGACGCCAGCCCCAAATCGATCGCGCAGGGCCGCGAGAACGCCGCCCTGTCAGGCCTCGAAGGCGCGCCGATCCGCTGGATCACCGACGATGCAATGAAGTTCGTCGAACGCGAGATCCGCCGCGGCTCGAAATACGACGCCATCGTCCTCGACCCGCCGAAATTTGGACGAGGCCCCAAGAACGAAACCTGGCGCTTCGAAACCGACTTCCCGAAACTTCTGGAGCACGTCCGCACGTTGCTCAGCGACCGACCGCTCTTCGTCATCGCCACGGTCTACGCCGTCCGCCTCAGCTACGCCGCCGTCGGCCAGTCCCTCGCCGGCGCCATGCCCTCCGGCAAGACCGTCTGCGGCGAGATGGCGATCCGCGAGACCTCCTCCCGCGACTCCATCCTCCCCACCGGCCTCTTCGCCCGCTGGACGCCCTGAGAGCCTAGCTCGCCGCCTTGCCGCCGCTCTCGCGCTTGATCCGCGTGATCACCGACGTGAAGCTCAGGGCCGGCTTGCCGTTCGCCGTGATCAGGCCGCGCACATAGATCAGACGGCCGCCCGCGCGCGTCACCTCGCCGGTTGCCTCCATCACGTCGCCCACGCTGGCCGACGACAGGAAGTCGCCCGACAGGTTCACCGTCACGCTCGGCCCCTGTGTGTGGTCCTCGGCGATGGCAAAGCAGGAATAATCGGCAAAAGTCAGGAAACATCCGCCATGCATGAACCCGCCGCCATTCATGTGGCGCGGCTCGGCGATGAACCGGCAGACCACCTTTCCGGCCTCATCCCGGCGGTAATAGAACGGCCCCACCCCGCTCTCGAACGTGTCGTGCGGCCAGGTGCGCCAGCCAGCCCATTGGCCGGTTTCGATCAGGACAGATGCGCTCATAAAAGGCTTCCAGACGGATGATTTACCCTGTCCCTAGCGGCGTTGGGCGACCTTGTCATTCCCGGCCTTGAAACCGCCACCGGGATCAAGTATTGCCACGCCTCGACTACAGGGGTGTAGCTCAGCTGGTAGAGTGCCGGTCTCCAAAACCGGATGTCGCAGGTTCGATCCCTGTCGCCCCTGCCATGTCCTCCGGCCAATACGGCGTCGCCCTGGGCGGTATATGGTGCTGAATCCAAACCTGGATATCCCGGCGCTGAAGGCCGAGTTCGCGACATCGAAGCGCCTTCGCATCCGTGACTTCTTGCAACTCGATGTGACCCGAAGCCTCGCCGCTGAATTCGCCAGCCTGCCCTGGAAACTGTTTGCCTCCGACGGCTCAGGCGTTCGCGTCATCGACCCGGCCGCGATCGCAAACGACATCGAAAAGCAACGTGCGCTTCAAACGGCCCTGATGACCGCCGCCAGCCAGGGACAGGGCTTTGCCTATCTGGGCGTCCAGCTGAAAAGCGCCAACCCGCAGCTGAACGCTGATGGACCTGCCGCGCGCCTTCGCAATGCCCTCGCATCACCGGAAGTGCTGGATGTCATGCGTGCGATCACCGGCTCATCTGATTTCGATGACGTGACTGCCCAAGCCTCCCAGTTTCGCCAGGGCCACTACCTGACGCGCCACCTGGACGATGTCACTGGCGAGCAGCGGAAGTACGCCTTCGTCGTCGGCCTCACGCAGGCATGGCATCCCGATTGGGGCGGCTTGCTGCAGTTCTTCACCAAACAGGGCGAGCCCACAGCTTCATTCAGCCCCGGCTTCAACACGCTGGATTTGTTTGACGTCACACACGTTCACTCGGTGACGTTTGTCACCCCGTTTGCACGCGCGCCCCGCTTCGCCGTGTCGGGCTGGTTCGTAAAAACCTGAGGCGCCAGAACCGGCTACTTCAGCCCCGGCCGCGCCGTCATCCGCTCGCGCCACGCGTTCAGGTTCGCGTGCTCTTCCCACGGCTTGAACTTCACCAACCGCCCGAAGCCCAGCGTCACATGGAGCGTGATGTCCGCGATCGTGAAGCGGTCGCCCGCGACAAACTCCGACTCGCCAAGACGCTTGTCGAAGAACGCCGCAACCTTGCGCGCGCGCGTCTCGCACACCGCCGCCCACTCCGGGATTTGCGGCTTCTCCAGCTCGGCCATCGCCGGATGCGAATTGCGGAACCATCCCGCGATCTGCATGAAGTAGCTCAGCTCCACGCGCCGGTCCCACATTTCGATGGTCGCGCGCTCCAGAGGTTCGCGCCCCATCAGGTTTGGCTCGGGATACAGCGCCTCGAAATACAAGCAGATCGCGCGGCTCTCGGTCAGACCCGATCCGTCATCCAGCTCCAGCGTCGGCACCTGCGCCATCGGGCTGATCGCGCGATAGCCGGGCTGCTTGTGCTCGCCCTTCATGATGCTGATCTCGGCCTTCTCGACCTGATCCCAGACGCCCTTCTCCTGCAGGAAAAAGCGGACCCGATCCGGGTTCGGCGCCATCGTCGCGAAATGCAGTTTCATGATCTCTCTCCCCGATCAGACTAGCGCGGCGTACGCGGACCACGCGAAGGTTTCGCGCCACCCGGCCTGCCGCCGCCCGGCTTGGCGCTAAAAGGCCTGCCGCCCGAAGGTCGTGCTCCAGTCGGCCGCACACCCGGCGCCGTTGGTCTTGCCCGCTTCGCGCCGCCAGAGCCACGCTTATCCGGACGCTTGTCGACGAACGCATCCAGACCCTTGCGAACAGCCCGCGGATCGCGCTCGACCGGCGCAACCTTCGGCGTCTGCTTGGCATGAACAGGTTTGGCGTGGCTTACCTTCACACGCGCCGCAGGCTTGCGGCCGAACGGCTTCGGTTTCCGCTTGTCGGAAATGTAGTTCCCGAACTCAGCGAGAATTTCCGCCGCCTCGACTTCCTCGATCGCGCCCGGCCCCAGATCGTCCAGCTTGAATGGACCATACGACACACGGATCAGCCGGTTCACTTTCAGCCCGAGACTTTCCAGAGCCCGGCGAACCTCCCGGTTCTTGCCTTCAGCCAGCGTCACATCGATCCAGCAGTTCGACGCCGTCTGCCGGTCCAGTCGCGCGATGATCGACTTGTACTCAATACCTTCGTGCACGATGCCCTCGCGCAGCTTGTCGAGCTCCTTCTGCTCGATCCGCCCATACGCCCGCGCCCGATAGCTCCGCTGCAATCCCGTCGACGGCAGCTCCAGCGCCCGCGCCAACTCGCCATCATTGGTCAGCAACAGCAGCCCTTCGGTATTGAGATCGAGACGCCCGACCGTCACCACGCGGGGCATATCCTTCGGCAGGTTGCCAAAGATGGTCGGCCGCCCCTCCGGATCCTTGTTCGTTGTCACCAACCCCTCGGGCTTGTGATACCGCCACAACCGGGCGGCTTCCG
>CALRWU020000313.1:0-4734 GCA_943371945.1 Azorhizobium sp. AG788 | reverse complement strand
AACGCTGGATCGTCGCGACGATCCTCCACCGCGCGACACGCATGCTGCACCGTCGACCGGTCACGCCCCAGCGCCGCCGCCACACGCGCATAGCTCATGCCGAACCCGACCGTCGCGATGTACATCGCCACCTGCCGCGCCAGCACATCCCGGGGCGAGCGGCTGTCCCCCGCCACCGCCTCCGCCCCTACCCCCATCGCCCCCGCCGCCATCGCCATCGCCAGCTGCGTCCGCGCGCGGTCCCGCGCCGCCTTTTCAATCCGTCTCAATCCAACCTCCGCTCATCCGGCCCCTGAGAGCCTGAATCCGGAATATAGGACCACATTCCCAATATTATACTTGACGTACCCAGCGCAATTTCCTATCTTCAGAATACGGAGAACGGAAATGAGCTACCTCAACGCCCCTTACCTTCACGACGAGAAAGCGGCCTACGCTTTCGTTGAAGCCCGCGTCTGGCCGCAGGGCCGCGTCTGCCCGCATTGCGGTGTGATCGGCGAGTCCAGCGCCATGAAGGGCAAGAGCACGCGCGTTGGCGCTTACAAGTGCTACGCTTGCCGCAAGCCCTTCACCGTGAAGATCGGAACGATCTTTGAAAGCTCGCACGTGAAGCTGCACCTCTGGCTGCAGGCGATCTTCCTGATTGCGTCCAGCAAGAAGGGCATCTCGTCCAACCAGCTGCACCGCACGCTGGGCGTGACGCTCAAGACTGCCTGGTTCATGTCGCACCGCATCCGCGAGGCAATGCGCTCTGACATGAGCGGCTTCATGGGTGGGCCGGATGGATCTGGCATCGTGGAAGCAGACGAGACCTACTACGGCCCCACTGAGGTCAAGCGCACTGTCCGCACGGACGGCAAGCCGTTCTCTGGCGGCGGTAAGAAGCCCATGGGTGGCCCCGCCAACAAGCGCCCCATCGTCTCGCTCGTTGAGCGTGGCGGGCAGGTCCGCTCGTTCCACGTCCCGACCTGCACCAAGGATAACGTCTCCCGCATCGTCAAAGAGAACGTGTCCAAGGAAGCCCGCCTGCACACTGACGAGAGCCGCCTCTACACTGGCGCGGAAGAAGCCTTCGCAGCGCACGAGACTGTGCGCCACAAGGGCGGCGAATACGTGCGCGGCGACGTGATGACGAATAACGTGGAAGCCTACTTCTCGGTGTTCAAGCGCGGTATGCGCGGCACGTATCAGCATTGCGCTGAGAAGCATCTGCACCGCTACCTTGCGGAGTTCGACTTCCGGTTCAACAATCGCACCGCCCTTGGCGTTGACGATGACCTGCGAACTGAGCAACTGGTGCAGGGCGTGGTGGGCAAGCGTCTCACCTATCGTGCAGCTGGTGCAGGAGCATAATTGGTATGCCGAAAAAGAAGCCGCCGCCGAAGGACGAAAAGCCTCAAAGCGAGCGCTTCCGGGAGGCCGTCGAATCTACTGGCGCAGACAAATCTGGTAAGGCGTTTGAGCGGGCGGTGAAGAAGATCGTACCTCCCGCGAAGCGCAACTAGGATGCAAAATCTCTCAGCACGTCGGCTATGCCGTCGAAGCTCGAATGATTGAGGGGGATCAGGTTCGCTTCTAGAACCGCCCTCCCAAACCACAACGTGGGGTCACTGGACAGTGCAGCAACGCTTGCAGTTATCCTGAACTTACCGAGATTTTTGTCGCTGTTTTGGATTGGAGTGCGCCGCTGGGGCGGCAGGGTCCCAAGAAACGTTTCTACTGCTGCTGCAACCTGCGCATTCATCGAGTTTGCAGCAGCAACGCAGCAGCCCTCAATGCTTCCCGCTCCAACCAATGGAAGCATCATCACTTGAAGCGCAGGGTTTCCAACTACGCGTTGTCCTGGTTCTGTAGGCATGGTGTGGTTAGGGAAGCGCTTGCGTAGTTGCTCCACGACTAGTTCAAAATTCTGCGTCGGGGCATCATCACTGTCCGCAACCGCAAGTAATCGGGTAACTGTTCCAAAGCGCGGACTAGATGATGATGTCTGCAGAGTCCGAATGAGGTCTCCGAACGCCGCGATCCCCCGAGGCGGTCGCATCACCGCATCTAAGACTTTATCTCCGGGATAGCGAATAAGGACAGGGTCTATCCCCCGCACTTCCATAAGGCGCCTAAGAAACGCATGATCTGATGCGCCCTCACACACTATGAGGCGGCTTGGGTTGGGCACTAGCGAATCTCTTCGCCATACTCGATGGCAACAGCAAAATCTTCGCCACTGAACCGCGAGATGATTGGATTGCCGTGCTCGCCGCGCTCCAGACGCCAGAGCGTTATATCGTCCACCTTGTCACCAGCGGCTTCCAGAAAGTGCTTCAGCCACTCCTTGCTATGCGTGGTCAGCATAAGCTGCGTGCGATACTCGCGGGCCATTGAAATCAGCACTCGACTGAAATCCGTAAGCCGTTGATGATAGATGCTGCTCTCCGCATCATCGACCATCACAAGACCGTCCTCTCGGCTTGCGATGGCCAACAAAATCGCCGCCGCACGGTTTACCCCTCCAGAAATGGAGGCAACGGGCAACGTTCCGGCTTCTGTGTCGGCCATCAGAATTGGTGCTGGTTCTGAGCCAACGTACATGTCCTCGACAAACTCAAACACACCGCGAAATGCCTTTATGAAGTTCGGGTGCTTTCTCGCGCCTCTCAAAGCCGTAAATTTTTTCGCTATCTCCGCTGCGGAGATTGGATTTGTCGTAGCAAAATACGATGCCTCTGGAATGTTCTCTCCAGTGCCTTCTATCGTGATTTCAGGGCCGCTGACGTAGGTACGAGATAGGCGCTCCATGCCATCGGCTCCCGTCCATTTAAAAACCGTAGGGAGAGCAACCGCCGAGGCCGAAGGTCCGCCGGGAAATTGAGATCCGCCCCCGCCAGCTGTAGGCGGTCGAAAAACGAAGTCCGTACTGTTCTCAATGCGAACCGACCTGTTTTCCCACTTGCGTGAGGAAGGCAGTGTTGTCGTCAACGCGACGGATGCTGGCTTCGACGGATCTTTGAACAGGTCTCTGTAGACCGCGTCCGTATCGCGGGCGCCCGGCTGAGTGTTGAAAGCGGTATCAAGACCCCGCCAAGTCCGGCACGCAAGGTGAGAAGCAGGGTTTCCGCTTAGCGCAAGATGCATCGCCTCCATTAGCGAACTCTTGCCGACCCCGTTGTCGCCAACGATCACATTGATCCGAGTAAAGCCCTTTAACTCCGCATCGCGGAATGCCTTGAAGTTATCGAGCTTGATTGAATCGACCATGCCAATCCCTTGAAGGGGCTTAGCGGCCTTCTTGCCAGATGACTCGGTCATTGGTCACGCCCTCCTTTTGGAAGGGAGGGCGGACCAAACGATTTTTGCGCGCAAAGGCTCTGCCCCGGATTGGGGTAGCCCGTTTTGCTGGGTACGCAAAGTATAATATTGGGACCACATTCCTATGTGTAGGACGGATTTCCTGACAATTTTTTCGATGCGTATTTTTCCCTTGTGCTGCAATGAGTTAGAGGCAGCGGGGAAGCCCACCCTCACCGCAGGCGGGGGTATAATTGTATCCGACCGAAAATGATCATCGACGATACGTCTCGGTTCCGGGCTCGCTTATGGGCCTAGATCGGTGGCGATCTGCGTGGCGCTAATGTGCGAAGGCAGATGCACATGGGTGTCCGAAATGCCCCCCGATTCCGGATAGTCGGCGCAAACATTACCATCGGCTGTTCTGGGGCCCACAACGGACAGTCACCGAACGTCGAAAAAGCTATGGCTTTGCCGCCTTCAGCGCCGCGCAGAATGGCGCGGCCTCCGTCTCGCAGACATCCGGCTGGGTTTTTGGAGACGCCCCAATGGTGCATCAGCCCAAGCTTCTTAACCATTGGCAGGAAGCGCAGATTGGCCCGCATGATGCGCGACCCGGCAGAACTCACGGCGTCTAGAAGCGCTCGCCGCGCATCACGGACACATCAGAGACCGACACCACGCCCGGATAGGTCTTGAAGTAATCGCGGAGCCAGGCAAGCGCCACTTCTGCCGCGTCCTCCCCGCCAATCGCAATGACAAGGCAAGCGCCCCCCTCAGCCACGCCTGTTTGACGCCACGCGCCATGTGTGCCGGAACCTTCCACCCCAGCGAAGACGCTCCAGCCCTTGAACCCGCTCTCGCCGAGCATGGCTTCCAGCCGCGGCAGCGCATGTGCCTCGACGAACATATCGAGCTTCTTTTTTGGCGTCAGATTCATGACTGACCTCCCAGCATTTGAGCAGCTGCATGATAGAGCGGAATGCCGATGACCAAGTTGAACGGAAATGTCATCGCGAGCGACATCGGGATATACACGCCAGCATCGGCTTTCGGCAGCGCCATGCGCATCGCGGCTGGCACCGCTATGTATGAGGCGGAGGCGGCAAGTACGGCAAAGAGCGTCATGTCGCCAAGTGAAAGCCCTAGCGCGCGCGCTGCAAACAGCGCGGCCATGCCGCTCAGGACCGGCCACAGGAACGCAAAGGCTACAAGGTTCAAGCGGGTCGTGCGCGACTCCCGCAACCTACGCGCGGCCACCAGGCCCATATCCAGCAAGAACAGGCACAGAGCGCCTTGAAAAGCTGGTCCTCCGACAAAGCCTGAGAGCTTCTGCATACCTGCCTCGCCGGTAAGGAGGCCGATCGCAAAACTGCCAATCAATAGGACGGCCGCACCATTCAGGAGTACCTCACGCCATAGGTCTGGCTTGAAGGTCGTGCCTGGATCACG
>CALRWU020000312.1:0-4734 GCA_943371945.1 Azorhizobium sp. AG788 | reverse complement strand
GGCGAGGTCGATCCAGCGGCAGCCTAGCGCTTCTGCGCGCTTTTCAGCGCCGCAAAGAGGCCAACGCCGCCCAGCACGAGCAGGGCGCCGGATACGTCAAGCCGCGCCATGGCCTCTGCCGCCGTGGCCTTGCCGGCCAGCACCTGCCCGGTCTCGTAACCGGCGCGCGCAATGACGATGAGGAGATAGACCGCGTAAACACCCAGCGCTCCCCCGATCAATGCAGCCAGGCGCCGTTCGGTCATTGCCCTTCTCCGAAATCCCGAAAATCCCGCCCAAACCTAGAGCACTGATCGTGCAAGTCACAACTGGAATCACCCGTCGCGGAAAACAGAAAAGGCGGCCCGCGAGGACCGCCCTTCCGCAACTCTTGCGAGTTTTGTTTCCAGCTAGACCGGAAAACCGCTCTTAGTGAGGAGCCGGCTCGGTCGTCGTGGTGGTCGTGGTGGTGGTCGCCGGAGCAGCCGGGGCAGCAGCCGGATCAACCGGAGCGGCAGCCATCGGGTCAGCGGCCGGAGCCGGGGCCGGTTCCGCGGCCGGAGCCGGGGTTTCGGTCGTGGTGGTGGTTTCAGCAGCAGGCGCCTCAGCAGCGGGGCTGCAAGCGACGAGAGCGAGAGCAGCGGTCGAAACCGCAGCGACAACGATCAGTTTGAACGACATTGGATAGATCCCTCCGACGGATCACGCCCGCCTCGGGAATGAAAGTCCGGGCGGCTTCTGTCTTTTGATCACAGCGCAAAAAAGCACAAGATGGTGAAAGGTTAGGTTTCAGTCAGCATGGAACCCTGTTCGTTAACGGCGCGACATCCGGGTGTTTTGGCGCGTCAGAACAGGATGTTCGCCGCCGCGGGGCCTGAAAAAGCCACGGAAGCAAAACACCTTGAATTCATTGGAATGTCGGCTTTGCCTTTTTGCGCCTGCGAATGCCGGCGACAAGCGCCTCAGACCGCGACGGGCGCTTTTATGTGCGCATCTGGGGCATAATCCGTTAATGTGAAATCTTCGTAATCCCACCCGAACAGGTCGGTTTTGGATGGATTAATTGTCAGCTTTGGCAGGGGCTTGGGCTGGCGCTGCAGCTGCAGCCGGGCCTGCTCGAAGTGATTCGCGTAAAGGTGCACATCGCCGAACGCATGCACGAACTCGCCCGGTTCAAGCCCCGTCGCCCGCGCCATCAGCATGGTAAGTAGCGCATAGGATGCGATGTTGAACGGCACGCCCAGAAACACATCTGCCGAGCGCTGATAGAGCTGGCAGGACAGCTTTCCGTCAGCGACGAAAAACTGGAACAGGCAGTGGCATGGCGGCAGCGCCATGCGGTCCACATCCGCCGGATTCCACGCCGACACCACCAGCCGCCGCGAGTTCGGATTGCGCATGATCTCATCGCGCACCCAGGTGATCTGGTCGATCGTGCGCCCATCCGGCGCCGCCCAGCTGCGCCATTGTTTTCCGTACACCGGGCCGAGTTCGCCCTCGGCGTCGGCCCACTCATTCCAGATGCTGACGCCACGCTCCTGAAGCCATTTCACATTGGTCTCGCCGCGCAGGAACCACAGGAGTTCAACGATGATCGAGCGCAGGTGCAGCTTCTTCGTGGTGAGCATCGGGAAGCCCGCGCTCAGGTCGAAACGCATCTGCCGCCCGAACACGCCGCGCGTCCCCGTCCCGGTGCGATCGCCACGGTCCGCCCCGTGGTCGATTATGTCCTGCACAAGGTCGAGATACTGGCGCATGAATCGGTCCGGTCAGCTTCGGGTCCAACAAGTGATGGGGGCCCCAGCCGCGATTGACAAGGCGGCGGCGCCTCGCCTGCATCCCCCCGAAACTCACAGCCTGTGGATGGCCTGAATGACGACCGGCAAGCAGGGGAATGACGTGCCCAGCTGGCCGCACCGGCCCAGCGTGGGCTCGCCGCGACAAAGATCGCGAACCTCTCGCAGCTAACCGTCAAGACCGAAGCCGAAATCGCAACCCTGCATGGCATGGGGCCAAACGCGCTGGCGATAGTGAAGGCTTCGATGAAGGCGCAAGGACTGGCGTTCCGGAAATAGCCCGCCCTATTCCGCAGCCTTCGCATGGCTCGCCGACGCGAGCCTGCGCTGCAGCCAGTCGCGGACGAAGCGGTTGGTCTTCGCAGCAGCAGCCGTCGGCAAGCGGTTGAACGCATGCGGCCCCTCAGGGACAACGATGAGCCGCGCATTGCCGCTGGCCGCCGTCCAGCGTTCCGACATCAGACGGCTGTCATCGATCAACGGATCAATCGTGCCGCACAGAAGCAGCGCCGGCGGCAGGCGCGAGAGGTCTGCATAGAGCGGCGACACATCCGGCGCGCGGCGGCCTGCCTCGTCACGATCCGGCAGCAGCTTCGCGAGACCGGTCTCCATCGCCGGACCATCAAGCACGAGCGTGTCGCGCGGTGCATTGCGAACGCTCGGCGTACACGACAGATCATAGGGACCATAGAACAACGCCGCCCCGCGCAGCCGCGCAAAATCGTCTCGCCCATCGCGCAGGCGCAGCAGCGTGCAGGCCGCGAGATGCGCTCCCGCAGATTCACCGCCGATGAAGACATCGCGCGCGCCGAACTCGGCCTCGGCATGGGTGAGAACCCAGTCCGCAGCAGCATGGGCCTGCGCGATCTGGTT
The DNA here is from genome assembly GCA_943371945.1 of Azorhizobium sp. AG788. Classification (GTDB taxonomy): domain Bacteria; phylum Pseudomonadota; class Alphaproteobacteria; order Caulobacterales; family Hyphomonadaceae; genus UBA7672. The sequence goes on along the minus strand of CALRWU020000312.1, from coordinate 2,086 downwards.
CTCGAATGTGATGTCAGGCAGCGTCGTATAGTCCACGCTGACCACGACGAGATTGCAATCACGCACGATGCGGGCGTTGACCTGATCATCCATCGACGCCGTGCCGATGGCCCAGCCGCCGCCATGATAGTCGATGTAAACACCCCGCGCCTCGCCGCCGGCCGGCCGCAGGATTCGCAGCGAAACGGAGTGCCCGATCCAGTGAATGCGGCGCGTGGAAATCCGGACGCCGCGCACGCCGATCGGCGCATAGGCCTGCGCCCCGAGCATCGTCTGGATCATCAAGCGGCCCAGCGGCGTCGGCGCACGAAAGCGCGGCGCCCAGTGCAGCCGCTGGTTCATGCGACGCACCTGCTCCATCTCGGCAGGCGTGAAGTCGGGAAAGGGTTCGAGCATGGCGGGGTCCGGCTGTCAGTCAAAAGGTAGTTGGCGGGACGCCGTGGGACAATGGTGGCGCATCTCGTGAGATGAACTTGTGCGCAGCCTGCACCAAGGCCAAGCTTCGCGGATCGCAAGTCGGGCAGCGGGGCGCACACAATGACAGGCATGCCAGAGATCGTATTGCCGGCGGGCATGGGCAAAGCCTCGCCCGCAGACTGGCGGCAGGTCGGCGGCATCATTGCCGAGGCGTTCTCGGAGGACCCCGTAAACCTCTGGATCTTCGGCAATCCCGCGCCCATGCCGACGGTGTTCAGTGCGCTTGCCAAAGGCGTCTACCTACCACGCGGCTTCTGCCAACTGTCAGGAGATGCAGGCGCGACGATGTGGAGCCATTCGTCAGCCAATCGGGAGCTGTCGCTGGTCCCGACACTGGCGCTGGTTGCCTCCGTCATCGGCAAGGGATCGAAGGGCGCGGTGAAGCGCGCTTTGGGCGCGAGCGACCTCATGCAGAAGGAACACCCGAAGGCGCCGCACCTCTACCTGTTCGCCATCGGCACGCGGAAGGCGGCGCGCGGCAAAGGCCTCGGCAAGGCGCTGATGGCCCCGGTGCTGGCGGCCGCGGATCGCGACCGCCTGCCCTGCTATCTCGAAAACTCGAACCCGGCGAACACCGGCTTCTATCGCAGCCATGGCTTCGAGCGGATGAAGTTGTTCGAAGCCGGACCCGGCGGCCCGCCGCTGGAGGCGATGTGGCGGGAGCCGCGCAGCATCGCGCAATAGAAACCAAAGGCGTCATGCTCGGGCCTGTCCCGAGCATCTTGGTTCGCGCCAGTGCGGAATTTGCAGTTCTCTCGCCGCCACCAACCTGGGGTCTCGGGACAAGCCCGAGAATGACAGTGGGGGATCAGATCGCGTCGAGGCCTTCCATCAGCGCCGGATCGATCTCGACACGTTTGCCCTGGCGATAGTTCACGACCATCGTCAACGCTTCGTCCTGCGAGAGGCCCTGTCGGCTGATGAGCCGGTCCATGAGGGTACGCTCATCGCGACGCGCTTCTTCGGGGCTCCGTGTCTCAACCATGGCAAGGCCTCCGTGACATACTCGTGACTAAAACAGACACGGTGGCGAACGAGAACGCTCCCGCACCGCGCAGGTTTCCATGCGCGCTCATATGGGGCGAAGATCGGGCAATTGAACGGCTGCGCGGAGGTTTCTTGTTCCGTGTTCGATAGCAGCGCTCATGCGCGTGTTGAGGACGAGAATAGTGCGTGCGCGTGCAGCATCTAGCGAAGAACTAGACCACGGCTTCGGAACTGCAATGTGGCTTAAGGAGTCGCGCTAGCGAGACCGTTTCACACCAAGCTGGTCCAAACACCGGCTCGCATCGAGCAATAACAGAATCGCATCCGCCAAATAGAATTTCTCAGAAATCAAAGGTTTCCTGTCATCCGCATGCGAAAACTCGATTCCCCGCCAAGCCACCGGAGATGCACTCGATGACCTAAAATCAATCAACCCTTGGTGTGCGATGCCATTCCGAACGATACGAAAAAAATTGAAAGTTTCTGGCCACTGATAGCTGTCTGTCGTGATTTCTTTGATGATCGGGAGATAGCGATCGTAGAAGGCGGCGATGGGCAACATTAGTGGACGATGCAGAACGCCATCGAATCCGTGAGAACTCATCGTCACCGGGTGTGGCGA
>CALRWU020000311.1:0-4742 GCA_943371945.1 Azorhizobium sp. AG788 | reverse complement strand
TCCGGGCGCAGGCCTCGCCGGTCGAGATTGGTGCGGTCGCCGGCAAGGTCGTCGGAGCCGAACACCAGCGTCTTCAGGCCGACGCCGTCCTGGTCGATCATGGCGTGCAGGCGGCGCGCGAGCGGACCGCCGCCGGCGGGCGACATGATCTCGAGCGCGGTGTTCTCAAGCTGGTAGATGATGGTGGCCGAGCCGCCGGGATCGGTGGAGCGCCAGTCGGGCTCGCGGCCGAGGAGGTTGGTGTAGCAGTTTTCCGCTTCGTCGAGGGACGGGCAGACAAGCAGGACGTGGTCGAGACCGGTAATCATCGTGTTGGTTTCATCGCAGAATGGCCGTCATGTGGTCCAGAACGATTCGAGCGTCCGCTTCTGCGCACCATCGTCCGCAAAATTGGTCGGGGCAAGCCACTGGTCCAAGGCGGTATGGAGAGTTGGCCATTCGGCATCTGTGATCGCATACCACGTGGTGTCGCGGGACTGGCCCTTCACCACCATGTCGTTTCGGAAGACGCCTTCGAAGACAAAGCCGAAGCGTTCGGCGGCGCGCTTCGAGGCGAGGTTGGCGTCGTTGCACTTCCACTCATAGCGGCGATAGCCGAGGGCGAAGACGTGACTTGCCATGAGGCTAAGAGCCTCGGTGGCTTCCGGCGTGCGTTTCAGCCGCGGGCCGAAGGCGACGCAGCCGATCTCGGCGCTGCCATGCGCTTCGCGGATGCGCATGTAGGTCGCCATGCCGAGGATGTCGTCGCCAGGATCTGGGGCGGATTGCGCGCTGCGGATGACGAGGGTGCGCCAGCGTTCGGCGGCATGCTGGGCGGTCAGGAAGTCGATGAGCGCGCTGGCGGTGAGGAAGGGACCGACGGGCATCCAGTGCCAGAGGTCGGCATTGGCCGCGCCGCCGACGGCGTCGAAGAGGCCGGCGGCATGCGCGAGGGGGTCGAGCGGTTCGAGGCGCACGCGCTGGCCCAGAAGTGGGGTGAGGCCGGGCGTCGGGCGCGGGGTCCAGGTGGATAAGTCGCTCATGCTCGCGGATTAGGGCGGGGACGCAAGGGAGGCAAGTTGGGGGCGCCTGAATGACGCCCGCGTGCGCGTTCGGAACAGGTTTCGCGTGGAGCTTTGCCGCAGCAGGCGCAGCAACACGCGGCGCGCGAGACTGCTTCAGATCGATCAAACTTCATCGATCGGCGACAACGGATGGCAACCATCACCTGCTAGAGTCGAAATACGTCGGAAGGGTGCTCGCGACACGCCGAAGACGGGCAGCGCAAACCTGACGGTTCGTTCAGGAAATGCTGCGCCAAAGCCACACCTGGCCGTCGATCCGCATGCTGAGTGAATGCGGGTTCATTGTGATGGCGATCGCGCCCCTATCTAAGCCTTGCGGCACAAGCTTCGCCGCAATCACGTCCAACTGCCGCCCGTGTTGCGTGGCCTGATGTTCGCATCGGAACCGGTCGCACGGTTCGTACATTCAGGTTCAGGCCCCAGACACGGAGGGCGGGATTGATATGAGCACGCACGTTTCTCTCACCCCGGCGCAGACCGAGGCCGTGAAGGCCTACTGGTATCCGCAGACCCGCCGCAGCGAGTGGCTTGCCGATGTGATCGTGCATGTGGTCGGCATCGTGCTGGCGGTGGCGGGTTGCATCACCCTGATTGTGACAGCCGCGCAATCTGGCAGCGTGAAGCTCACGGCGGCGCTGGTCGTCTATTCAGCTGGACTGCTGGCCATGCTGGGCGCGTCGGCGCTCTACAATTCGAACACCAACGAGAAGCTTTCGCGCCTGCTGGAGCGGGTCGACCTGTCGGGCATCTTCATCATGATCGCGGCGTCCTACACGCCCTTCATGCTGGCCAAGCTGGACGGACCGATGGCGTGGACGGTGCTGGCTATCGTCTGGGCCGTGGCGCTGGCGGGTGTGGCGATGAACCTGCTGGTCCGCTGGAACGCCCCCAAGGTCTATATCGCCATGTACCTGGTGCTCGGCTGGGCCGTGCTCTCGATCATGGACAAGCTTATCCATGCGATGTCGCCGCTGGGCCTTGGCCTGCTGGCTGCGGGCGGGGTGCTCTACACGATCGGCGTGGTGTTCCACGTCAACAAGAAGCTGCCGTTCAATTCGGCGATCTGGCACGGCTTTGTGGTGGCGGCGGCGTCCTGCCACTTCGCGGCGATCTATCTCGATATCGCGAGTTCAGCGGCGATCTGAGCTGCAACAGGATCACAGGAACAGGAAGGCCCGGTCAAAAGCCGGGCCTTTTGCTTTGGCGGCCTACTCGACCGACAGGATCACCGACCGGACGGTCGGATAGATCTGGTTGTCCCACTTCTTGCCCGAGAAGACCCCGTAATGGCCGACGCCGGGCTGGAGGTGGTGGCTGCGCAGGTGCGGCCTCAGTTTCGGGGTTAGCTCGTGCGCGGCGGCCGTCTGGCCGACGGCGCAGATGTCGTCGCGCTCGCCTTCGACGGTCAGAAGCGCCGTACGGGTGATCTTCGAGCAATCCACGGGCTCGCCGTGATGCTTGATGCGGCCGAGCGGCAGGCGCATTTCCTGGAAAACCCAGGCGACGGTCTCGAGATAGAACTCTTCGGTCAGGTCGAGGACGGCGAAGTATTCGTCGTAGAAGGTCTTGATCCGCTCCGCCTCGTCCTCTTCGCCTTCGACCAGATGCTTGAACAGGGTCTTGTGGGCGTCGACATGCCGCTCGGGGTTCATCGACATGAAGGCGGTGAGCTGCATGAAGCCCGGATAGACCCGGCGGCCCCAGGCGGGCAGCGGGAAGGGCACGGTAGAGATCAGGTTGTTGCGGAACCACTCGATCGGGTGGTCTGTCGCCAGCTTGTTCACCGCGGGCGGGTTGATCCGGCAATCGATCGGACCGGCCATAAGGGTCAGCGAGCGGGGCTCGCACGGGTGTTTCTGAGCCGCCATCACGGCGGTCGCGACCATGGCCTGCACACAGGGCTGGCAGACGGCGACGATATGGGCGCCGGGACCGAGGTGCTCCATCATCTTGATCAGGTAGTCGACATATTCCTCGAAGCCGAAGCGGCCGTGCGACAGCGGCACGTTGCGAGCATTCTTCCAGTCGGTGATGTAGACGTCGTGATCCTGCAGCATGGTCTTCACCGTGTTGCGCAGGAGGGTCGCGAAATGGCCGGACAGGGGGGCGACGATGAGCACGCGGGGCTGGGGTGCGTCGATGTCCTTCCTGAAGTGCAGCATCCGGCCGAAGGGCAGGTCGAGGGCGACTTCCTCGGCGACCAGCGCCTCGCGGTTTTCCACCATCACCGACTTGATGCCGAAAGGCTGCGATTCATGCGTCAGCTTGGCGCGTGTCGCCATCTCGAGCGCGGCCATAATCTGCCGGGCATAGGGAGTATCACCGGCGCCATGGAGAGCAGGTCGCATCTGAAGCGCGGCAAGGGCAGCAGCGCGAAACGGCGCGGATGCCTGCATCTGGGCTTCGTAAATGTGGTACCACATACCCGTTGCGCTCTATTCTTAGGCAGATGCGTGATCGTTCCAGCTTCTGTAACGAAGCCTAGTTCCAACCATACTGCACTGCGACATACGATTGCATAACTAGATTAAGGGCAAGGAAAACGCCGTTATGGCAGGCGCAAAGCTCACTATTTCGAGCAGGAACTACTCGTCTTGGTCTTTACGGGCATGGCTTTGCTGCCAATTGGCGGGCCTGGACGTAGATGTTGAGAGTGTTTCACTCGACGATCCAAACAACCGGGCCGAGCTTTTGTTGCTCAGCCCGACGGTCATGACGCCGCGACTTGAGCATGCTGGAGCCAGCGTGTGGGATACTTTCGCCATCGCGGAGTATCTTGAGGAAGAATTCCCCAAGAAGGGCCTCCTGCCCGCCGAGAAGGTCAAGCGCGCGCACTGCCGCTCGATCATGGGCGAGATGCATGGCGGTTTCTACAACCTGCGGTCGGCCCTGCCGATGAACCTGCGCGCCCGCTATCCCGGCTTCCGGGTGTTCACCGGCGCGAAGGGCGATATTCGCCGTGTGCTGACGATCTGGTCGGAATGCCTCGACCAGTATGGCGGGCCGTTCCTGTTCGGCGACAAGCCGACGCTGGCCGACGCCATGTACGCGCCCGTCTGCACCCGCTTCGTGACCTATGATGTCGCGCTCGATGGCAAGGCTGCCGCCTATCGCGACACGATCATGAACTGGGCCCCGATGAAGCGCTGGGCCGAGGACGCCAAGGCTGAGCCCATCGAGATCGAGGAACTCGATATCGAGTTCTGAGGCGAGGCTTGAGCCTTCTCCGTTCGCTTCGTGAACGGCCCCTTCCGTCGGCTTCGCCGCCACCTTCCCCACTTCGTGGGGCAGGACCACATACCGATAGATTTTCGGGGAAGTCCTCCCTCGCCAGAGGCGGGGGAGGTGGCCGGCTGCGGAGCAGACGGATCTCGCTAAAGCCCCGTGCCCGCCAGATTTGGCATCAGGCCGATGATCTTGCCGGAGAGGTGTTCGCGGCTGATCGGCTTGGGCGTCCAGTCGGTGAGGCCCATCGATATGACGCGCCCGAGCCCGTCGCGTTCCGCCTCGGTTACGAGACCGAGGATCGGGATGTCTGACCAGGGCGTGTGGCTGCGCCGGACCCACCGCACGACATCGGCGCCGGTCATGATCGGCAGATCCAGGCTCAGCAGCATCAGGTCGAACGAGCGCAGCGACATCAGGTCGATGGCGGATTGTCCGTCCTCAACCTCGATC
>CALRWU020000310.1:0-4747 GCA_943371945.1 Azorhizobium sp. AG788 | reverse complement strand
GACCTCATCCGCCGCCGCCATCAGCACGAAGCCCGGCAGCGCGCCAAGGAAGCCAACATCGAACGAACCGGCGTGCGTCGCGCCATCGGCGCCGACGAGACCCGCGCGATCGAGCGCGAAACGCACCGGCAGGCGCTGGATCGCAACGTCGTGGACGACGCTGTCATAGCCGCGCTGCAGGAAGGTCGAATAGATCGCAGCGAACGGCTTCATGCCCTCAGCCGCAAGGCCCGCCGCGAACGTCACCGCATGCTGTTCGGCAATGCCGACATCGAAGCAGCGCTCGGGGAATTTCTGGGCGAACAGGTCGAGCCCCGTGCCTGACGGCATGGCAGCTGTGATTGCGACGACGCGCGAGTCCTTCTCGGCGGTACGAACCAGCTCCTGCGCGAACACTTTCGTATAGGACGGCGGTCCGGCCTTGGCCTTCGCCTGCTCACCCGTAACGACGTTGAACTTGGAGACGCCGTGGTATTTGTCGGCAGCGTTCTCGGCGTGCTCGTAGCCCTTGCCCTTCTGCGTCACGACGTGGACCAGAACAGGGCCATTGTTCATGTCGCGCGCGTTCTCCAGCACGTCGACCAGCGCATCCATGTCGTGTCCGTCGATCGGGCCGACATAATAGAATCCGAGCGCGCCAAACAGGTCGCCGCCCAGGTTGAAATTGCGGATCGAATGCTCCGCCTTCTTGACCAGCCCCTCGATCCCGATCTTGCGCGTGACGCGCTTGGCGAGGTTGCGCACCTGGCGATACCCGCGCGAAGACACGGTGCGCGACAGGTAATGGCTCAACGCGCCAACCGGCGGCGCGATCGACATGTCGTTGTCGTTGAGAATGACGATCAGCGGCGCATGCATCGCGCCGGCATTGTTCATCGCCTCATAGATCATGCCCGCGCTCATCGCGCCGTCACCCACAACGGCGATCACGCGGTTGTCGGCGTCAAGCAGGTCGCGTGCGACAGCAAAGCCAGCGGCGGCGGACACCGACGTACCTGCGTGCGCAGCCCCGAACGGATCGTATTCGCTTTCATCGCGCTTGGTGAAGCCGGAAAGCCCTCCGCCCTGGCGCAGCGTCCGGATGCGATCGCGGCGCCCGGTCAGGATCTTGTGCGGATAGGCCTGGTGACCAACGTCCCAAACCAGCTTGTCGCGCGGCGTATCGAAGACGGCATGAATCGCGACGGTCAACTCGACCACGCCGAGGCCCGCGCCTAGGTGGCCGCCCGTGACGGAGACCGCGCTGATGGTTTCGGCTCGCAACTCGTCAGCGATCTTGCGCAGCTCAGGCTTCGTCCGGCCCTTGAGGTCGGCCGGGCTGGCAATCTGGTCCAGCAATGGCGTTGGCGTGTTCATGCCAGGATCTGCGCCCCAGTTAGAGTCATCGACGATCTATCGACCCTATTAGTGGCGGCGATTGAGCACAAAGTCGACCGTATGAAGGAGAGATGTTGCGCGGGAACCAAAGGACGCCAGATGTTGCTTTGCCTGTGCAGCCAGATAGCGTACGCGATCCTGAGCGCCGTCAACCCCCAGTAAAGAAACGAAATTCATCTTGCCCGCGTCCGCGTCCTTGGACGTGGCCTTGCCCAGAATGGAGGGGTCTCCCTCCACATCCAGCAGGTCGTCGACGATCTGGAACGCGAGGCCCAGATCGTTGGTGTAGCCCGCAATCGCCTGCCGCTCGGACTCGAGGGCTCCACCCAGCAGGGCGCCAACTTCGCCCGATAGCGTAATCAGCGCGCCAGTCTTCAACCGCTGCATGCGGGTAAGCACCTGCAGGGGCTCCTCCCCGTCCGCGATGGGGTGCATGTCGATCATCTGGCCGCCGACCATGCCCCGCGCGCCCGACGCAAACGCCAGCCGCTCAACCAGCTTGCATCGCATGGACGCATCGCGGTGAGTTTCGGGCGAAACCATGATCTCGAAGGCCAGCGCCTGCAACGCGTCTCCCGCCAGAACGGCTGTCGCTTCGTTGAACGCCTTGTGGACCGTAGGCTGGCCGCGGCGATAATCGTCGTCGTCCATGCACGGCAGGTCGTCGTGGATCAGCGAATAGGCGTGCATGCACTCGACGGCGGCGGCGCCGCGCAGCAGCGCCTTCTCCTGCGCACCAAACATGCGGCCCACTTCGATGGTGATGAACGGGCGCAGGCGCTTGCCCTTGCTGAGCGCACCATGACGCATGGCGCGCATCAGCTGCGCCTCGGGCCCCGACGCTGGCGGAATGAGCTGGTCGAGCGCAACCGTGATGCGGTCGGCGACTTCGTTCAACCGCTGCTCGAAGGCAGGATCAACCACAATGATCAAGTCAGTGCTCCTGCGTCGTCGACATGCGCGACCCGTCCCGCCGCGCGGAAATCTTGGCTAGAGATCATCCGCTCTCTCAAGTCCCTTGGGACCATCCGCGCCAAGCACAACTTTCTCGACCTTGAGTTCCGCCTCTTTAAGCCGCTTCTCGCAGTGGGCCTTCAGGGCCGCCCCGCGTTCATAGATGCGGATGGAATCCTCCAGCGGCACATCGCCAGCCTCAAGCTTGTGAACGATCCCCTCGAGTTCGCGCAGCGCGTCCTCGAAGCTCATCGTTGCAATATCTGCGGCCTTTGCCTCAGCCATACGGGTCTCCAAAAGGTGGTGCACCATAAGCGCATGAGCTTGGGAGGCAAGCCGATCCAGATCTGGCTGGGTACTGTTATTTAAGTAGTTTCTCGACGGCGTAATTATGGATGGCGACATCGCCGATCTTCAGGTCGCGGCGGTGAAGCATCACGAATCCCCGCTTGCGGAAAAATCGCAGCGCTGCCTCGCTGGCTTCTGAATACAGGCGCGCAATACCGCCAGACCGGGCCGCGGCCTCGACAGCCTCATACAGACCGTCCGCCAAACCGGAACCGGCGAATTCCGGCGCGCAATACAACAGGCCGATATGGCCGTCCGCCTCGAGATCGATGAACGCAAGCGGGCTGTCGGCCTCGTCGACGGCGACCAGCATCATACGTCCGTCGCTTGCGCGCGCATGCACCGCAGCCGCTGAGGGCGCCAGGCCGGCCCATGCCGTCACTTGCTCGGCCGAATAGTGCGCTGGCCCGACGCCGCGCACCGAACTGAGGAAAATGCGCGCCACGACTTCGGCGTCACGCGCCTCGTATGGCCTGATCCGCATGCCTATCGCTTCTGATAGATCCTGAACGACCAGTACTTGTCGCCGCCGTCATGGACATTGACCCAGCCGCGCTTCTTCAGTTGCGGCCGCAACATCCTGTTGAACCATCCATGAGCGGCCAGCACGACGTCGCGACCCTCGCTGGTCTGCGCCGTTTGAACGAGAACTTCCGCCGCTTGCGCGGCGCGGCGCTTGGCGTCGCGCACATGTTCCTCGCCGCCTGTGTGCCCCATCATCCAGAGCAGGCGCGCAATCTTGTTCCAGTTCTTAGGGCCCATCTTGCCGGCCATGCGCGGCGGCGGCAGCGGCGCCTCGTTGAACATGGCGTCATGCTTCACCGGACGCCCGCGCCCCAGATGACCTGCTGTCTCGATCGCCCGCTTCCGTGCGCTCGACAGGATGATGGCGTCATCAGAGACGGCTTGCAGCAGGGCGTCGGGGCATTTCTGCCCTTCCTTCAGCGAACTCAGCTCGTACTTGGCCCACCAATCCTTGTAGTCGCGCCAGCCCATGCGCGGGCCCTCCTTCGGGATCACCGCCGGACGCCCATGGCGCACGACGATGATACGCCCGGGAGGCGCGGCCTTCTGCGGCCGGTCCGCTGATTTGACGACTGCGTCCATGGTCCTCAGTGGCGTTGCAGCACGAGACTGGCTATCGCCGCCCGCGTGGGTAACCGGTCCTTAGAGCATCGGGCCGGAATTCCAAACCCGGTTGTGTAGTCCGCTCGCAAACGTCTGCAAGACACGAGATTTAACGGCGCCGCTGGGTCCGGCCGGCGCAGAAGGCAGGCGGGTTGCGGAATCAGCTGGGCGTCTCAGGCTGGTTCCTACAGCCCCTTCCACAGCCGCCCTTCGGGGCATTCAGCGCCCGGCGCCTGCTTGCAGCCGTGCAGCGTGAACAGCACCGTCTCGGCGCGGCCGATCAGGTAGTCCATGGGCACAAAGCCGATGGCGTCGTCGCGTGTGTCCTGGGGCAGGCTCGACTGGCGATAGGGCCAGGCTTCGGGGAACTGCGTCGCCGTGCTGCGATGGCCCGAGGGCGCGCGGCTGTCTTCGGAGTTGTCGCGGTTATCGCCCATCATGAAGACGTGGCCCGGCGGCACCTTGAAGATCGGCGTCTCATCCAGCGAATCCGAATCCGAGAACTCATGGATCAGGAATGTCTTGGTCTTGTCGCCCTCGCCCGTCGGGATCGTCTGGCGGTATTCGGTGGCTGTCGTCAGGCGGCTGTTGTCATCCGGAATGTAGGTTGTCGTGCGTACCTTGTCGCGCTGCACTTCCGTTCCGTTGAGAAACAGCTTTCCGCCCTTCACCTGAATCGTATCGCCCGGCAGGCCGACAAGGCGCTTGATCATCACTCGGTCAGAGTGCGGATGCTGGAACACGATCACGTCGCCACGGTGCGGGTTGGACCCCATGATCCGCTCTTCGGGATTCTTCGGATCGTCCCCGATCACCATCAGGCCTAGCCCGAACGGAATAGAGTTGCGGTTATAACCGTACGCAAACTTCGCCACGGCCACCCGGTCGCCGACCTGCAGCGCCGGCACCATCGACTCCGAAGGGATCGAGCGCAGTTCGT
>CALRWU020000309.1:0-4753 GCA_943371945.1 Azorhizobium sp. AG788 | reverse complement strand
AACGTCGGCAGCCGGGCGAGCATCGTCGAGCGGTATTTGTCGACCGACATTCGCGCGTTTGGCGATGGTGGCTTTATCGTCGCTGACATGAACGGTCCGATGTCCAAGTCCGCTTCACGTGTCGCATGGACAAAGAACGAGACGGCCATCCGTGCGCGTATCGCGTCAAGGCCGTCGCGTTGCCTGAAGAGCTCAAGAACGTCTCTTGGCGTTGCCTTCTCGATACCGCGTGCAAGCAAGTCCGAATAGGCAGCTTTCAGGGTTGCGCGCAGCTGTTCGCGCCACGTCTCAGTGCCGAACGACGCAATCAAATTGCGGAGAGAGTCCAGCGGTCTGCCTTCGTCGTCGATCAATTTGAGAACCTGAAATGCGGGCACGATCAGAAAACCTGACGCGCGAAACTGCTTGGTCGACCAGGCCGAGCGGTCAATCCGATGGGGCAGATTGCCGGCAGCCTTGAGGCGCTCAATGGCGAGCTTGAAGTAGTGGAATGGCAGGGTTAGCGTCGAGAACCTTTGGGGCGCTCCACGTTCGCCCGATGAAACCTGGCAAGGGCGCTCGCGAACTAGATATTCCCGATCCTCTAACGCCGGGCGGAGCGCTTCGGTCTCTTAGCTTGAAGATGCTGGAACGAGTTCGACATCAGCTCGCTGCACTCACAGGCGGTAGAGCGCGATGCACACCACGGCGGACTGTTGTGGAGGTTAGGGCAATCACGATCGCGCGAGCTTGTTGGTGGCGCGCGCTGCAACCCCAGCTGCAACCCCAGACTTTTGTGAGCGAGTGCTCCGGCCGCTAAGTCCTTGATTGTCCTGGTACCAGCTCCCGGTCTCGAACCGGGGACCTCTAGATCCACAATCTAGCGCTCTAACCAACTGAGCTAAGCCGGCAATCAGGCAGGCGCCTAGGGGCGCGCGAGCAGGCGTATTACCTGCTGACCTGCCGCTCCGCAAGCGGGGGATTCCGCTGGGTCGCGTGCGGATGATAAGGGCCGGAAACAGTGGGAATTCGGGCCAGGTCGGACGGTCAGTTGCCGCCGAACAGGCCTTTCAGTTTCTTCTCGGCCTCGGCTTTGAGGCGGTCCTCCACCGACTGGGGCTCTTCGTCGGGAGCCGCCGGGGTGGCCGCGGGTTGTGCGGGCGCGGCCGGATCGGCGGGCGTTGGCGTCGCGGCGGGTTTGGGCGAGCCAAGGCCGAGCTTGGTCCGGAGGCCGTCGCCAAGGCCTCTCAGCTCGTCCTGGATTTCGGACTGGACCTTGGCCTTGGCGGAGGCGGTGGCCTTGTCGGCGAGCCAGCCCCAGTCCGGCGCGAACTTCACGCCGCCCCAGCCTCCCGACAGCTTCATGGGCAGGCCGTAGCCATTCAGGCCCGCTTTCTTGTCCGCGAAAATCGGGAAGAGGTTGAGCGAGAGTTCCTGCCGGCCGATGTCGAGCGCGCCGCCTGCGTCGATGGTCATCGAGCCGGCGTCGATCTTCATGCCGGTCAGGACCGCGACGCCGTCCTTCATGACAAAGCCCGCGTTAAGCGCGTTGAAATTCGTCTGCGCCGTCGGCGAGAACGCCGAGGTCGAGAACTTCTTCGTGGTGAGCGCGGTCGAGGCGGCGGCGGCGAGTTCGGTGAGGTTGACGCCTTTCAGCACGCTGTCATCGAAGGCGAATTGGCCCTGGCCGACGAGCGAACTCATCAGCGTCTGCAGCGTGCCGCCAGAGCCGGCGATGTCGATGTCGAGGCCGCCTATCCCTTCCAGCATCGTGAAGCCGGCGGAGGCGGAGAGCAGGTCTCGCACCGCCAGCTTGTCCATCTTGGCCTTGAGCTCAATCGCGGGCTTGGCCTTGCTGCCATCCGCCACGAGGCGCGCGCTGCCCGTGCCACTGAACAGTGAGGTCTGCTTGAGGTCCGCGACGAGCCGCCCGTTGGTGAGCGTCACGGCGATGTTGGAGGGGCCGAAGCTGAACTTGTCATAACGCACGCCGGCCGCCTTCAAGGTGAGGGCTGCATCTGCGAGTTTCAGCGGCGAAAGGTCGACGGGTGTTGAGCCCCAGCCCGGCGTCGCAGGGGTAGGATCGCCAGCCGGGGCACCCGAAGCGGAGGCGTAGGGCGTTATGTCGATGGCGCTGGTGGAGAGTGTACCCGTGAGGCGTGGCTTGTCGCCAAGGCTGAGTGCAGCTTCGCCTGTGCCCGTGATGTCGTCAAACTTCACCGTGGCGTTCTTCAGCAACACATCGGTCGCCCCGCCCGATGTTTGGCCGGTGAACTTGAACGTCCTGTAGATGTCTCCCGGCGGCAGAGTCGCGCCGGCGGCAGTGGCCAGCTTGCGCAGATCGGGCGCCTCGATGGTGACGTCGCCCGAATAGGTGAGGCTATCCTTCAGTCGTGCCGAGCCGGTGAACAGCAGGTTCAGCAAGCCGCTCGTGTGGGAGAAGTTCACGTCCGTGAACTGCAGATCTTCCGGTGTGCCGAAAATTTTTGCGGCTACGGTGGCTTTACCGAGGGCGGCTTCGGCGGGGGCGGCGATCTGCATCGCGCGGGCGAGTTCGGCGAGGTTGGGCGCTTCAGCGTTGGCTTCGAGCTGTAGCGTGATGCCCTTGGCTATCCGTGTTTCGCCCTTCAGGTCGGCGTTGAGCAGAGCGCTTTCGTGCCGCGCGGAAGCCACCTTGATCGTGATGTCGTCGAACGAGCCGTAGGCCTGGCCGGAGAGCGAGAGTTTTCCGAGAACGGCGGTGGCGGGCAGCGGCGTCTTGAATGCTTTGCCAAGCTTCGCGATCTCCGGGATCTCCCCAGTCATGGCGAAGTCGAATGTGGGTTTGTCACCGAGACCGAGCTTGCCCTTCAGTTCTGTGCGGATCAGGTCGGTCTGCAGCTTGATTTCGACGGGCGAGGCTACGCCGTCCATCATCGCCTTCGGGTTTTCAAGTTTCGACTCGATGCGGAATTTCAGGTCGTTGGCGAGACCTTCGGCGTTGAAGGACAGCGGCTTGTCGAGCGCCTGCATGTCGGCCGAGAAGTTGAGGTCGCTCAGCGTCTGGAGCTTCTTTTCCTTGCGGTCATCGAAGGAGACATGGCCTCGCTCGATGCGGACGTCGCGCAGCGATGCGCCCATTGATCCGCTTTCGGCGGGCTTGGCGGGATCGCCGGCCGGGCCTGCGGCGGGCGTGAACGTCCAGTTGTTCTTTCCGTCTTCAAGGCTGACCAGTGTGATCGTTGGCTCGACGAGGACAAACTCCTCGACCTCGACATTGCCGAACAGGAGGGGCCAGAGGGCGACCGCGGCGCGCAGTTCCTTCATGGAAGCGAAATTGGGCTGGTCGAAGCCTTCCGGGTTGGCGATGGTCGAGGCGCCTGCCTTGGCCTCGATGCGGGGGAAGACGCCGATGCTGATCTTGCCGGTGACGGTCACTTTGCGGCCCAGCGCCTGGGAGCCGACTTCCTCGATCTTGGCGCGGTAGACCTCCTGCGGGACCAGGTTGGGGACGATGAGGACGGCCGCCAGAAGCAGCAGAACGAGAGCCCCCACCACGCCGCCGCCGATCAGCCAATATTTCCGCATCGAATCCTCCCGGGCCAATCCTGCTTAAGAACCGGCCTGCAACAAGAACAGGGGTTTAGTGGGGCGCCAACAAGGCCGCTACCGTTAAGGCAGGATAGGGTCTGTGTTCAGCCGTAGTGCTTTACCCTGCGAAGCTGACCCCGTATGCCGACCCTCCACGCTAGCCTGAGGACGGGCAAGGCTTTGACATTAGACTCTGATCTCTCGGCGTACGCCGAACGCTTCGTAACGCGTCCAGCGCGCAAGAAGCCGTTGCCGGCTCACCTGCAAAGGCTTGAAGCCGAAAGCATTTTTATCATGCGGGAAGTCGCCGCCGGGTTCGAGAACCCGGTGATGCTGTACTCGATCGGCAAGGATTCGTCGGTGATGCTGCACCTGGCGATGAAAGCGTTCTGGCCCTCGCGGCCGCCGTTTCCGTTCATGCACGTCGACACGACCTGGAAGTTCCGGGAAATGGTGCAGTTCCGCGACCTGATCACGAAGAAGCTGGGTCTCGACCTGATCGTCCATATCAATGAGGACGGGCTGAAGCGGGGTATCAACCCCTACAGCTCGGGCTCGAACCTGCACACGCAGGTGATGAAAACCGAGGGCCTGCGGCAGGCGATGGACAAGTACCGGTTCGACGCTGCTTTCGGTGGCGCGCGCCGGGACGAGGAGAAGAGCCGGGCGAAGGAGCGGATTTTCTCTTTCCGGACAGAGAACCATGGCTGGGACCCGAAGAACCAGCGGCCGGAGCTGTGGAGCCTTTACAATACGCGCAAGGCCAAGGGCGAAAGCATCCGCGTCTTCCCGATCTCGAATTGGACCGAGCTGGATATCTGGGCGTACATCGCCGAGGAGGAAATCCCGATCGTTCCGCTGTATTTCGGCAAGGAACGTCCGACGGTCATCCGCGACGGCCAGATCTTCATGGTGGATGACGATCGCACACCGATGGAGCCGGGCGAGACGGCGGTGCAGCGCATGATCCGCTTCCGCACGCTGGGCTGCTATCCGCTGACAGCCGCGATCGAAAGCGATGCGGCGACGCTGGATGACATTGTTGGCGAGATGCTGACGGCGCGTACGTCCGAGCGGTCGGGCCGCCTGATCGACCATGACGAGAGTGGGTCGATGGAGAAGAAAAAGCGCGAGGGATATTTCTGATGGCCACGAAAGTGACCCCCATGCGCAAAGCCAGCGAACAGCCCAGGCAATCCGTGCG
>CALRWU020000308.1:0-4756 GCA_943371945.1 Azorhizobium sp. AG788 | reverse complement strand
GACGAGGTCCGCGCCCGCGTGGTTCTCGGCGCTGTCGGCGGCATCTCGGAAAGCGACGTGCAGCTCGCCATCTCTGCTGGTACGCCGATCATCGCGTTCAACGTCCGCGCCAACAAGCAGGCGCGCGATCTGGCCGAACGTGAAGGCGTCGAGATCCGGTACTACTCGATCATTTACAACCTGATCGACGATGTGAAGAACACCCTCTCGGGCATGCTGCCGCCGGAACGTCGCGAGACCTTCCTCGGCTACGCCGAAATCCTGCAGGTCTTCTCGATCTCGAAGGCCGGCAAGGTTGCTGGCTGCCGCGTCTCCGAGGGCATCGTGCGTCGTGGTTCGGGCGTCCGCCTGCTGCGCGACAACGTGGTGATCCACGAGGGTACGCTGTCCACCCTGAAGCGCTTCAAGGACGAAGTCCCGGAAGTGAAGCAGGGCATGGAATGCGGCATGGCCTTCCTGAACTATCAGGACATCCGCGAAGGCGACCAGATCGAGTGCTTCCAGGTGGAGCTCATCGAGCGCCGTCTCCAATAACGGGTCGTCTAATGACGGTTTGAATGAGCCTCCCGTGCAGACGCGCGGGAGGCTTTTTCGTGCTTGCCCAACACGGGGCCAGCGCCCGTTTGATCTCGTCTGCGGATTGCCGCAGGTTGGCGCCGATGCATCAGCGCGGTGGGTGATCCCGGAATGAATCTCTTCAACCGCATTGTCGCTCTGATCTGGGGTGTCGCCGGTGGTATCATCGGATACGCGGCTGTCCTGATCGCGCTTGGCCCGAAGGGTGATGCGGCTGGTTGGATCATGGTGGCGGTCTTTGCTGCCGCGTCTGCATACTGCTTCTGGCGCCTGTGGCGCGAGTGGAACGAGGCGCCGCTGCCTCGGCCGGCTGCACCTGTGCCCACGCCTGTCCGCCAACAGCAGCCTGCATCATCGGGAGACTTTCCCGGCGCGTGGCGTGGGCGGAACATCCCGCTTGAAACCCAGATCGCCGCGCTGAAGGACGCCGGTTTGGCAATGGCGCCCGGACGCACGATCGAGGAGCTGCTGTCGTCCTGGTCGCGCGATCAGTATGAGAGCGATCCCTACGGCCTGCTTCTGTTCATGTATGGAAGCGAGGTCGAGGCTGAGCCGTGGGGGCGCTTCTTCTTCGACCGCGGCTGGGACTTCGACATGGAATGTCTCACCGAGCAGGGAGACTATGTGCGCGCCTTCACAGAGGTCGTGCGGATCACCGGTCAGCCCCAACGGGTGACGGAGATGTCGGACGACTTCAACTTCGAGGCGGAAACCTGCCAGATCAGGTACACGATCGATGGCAAGGCGCGTACGCTTTCGGCGCGGGTCGACCATGACTGGGCCGATCCCGAGGCTGTCGCTGCATTCGTGCGAGATCTGCAGACCGAGATCGGAGATGGACGGCGCTTCTGGGCGGCCGACAACGGGCAGGCGTCTATTCTCTTCTTCCTGACCGATACCGAGGCGGAAAAGGTCAATTCTCTGCGCAAGGACGTGCTGGTGCCTTACGTCGCCGATTGACACGTGACGAGGCCGCCGAACGGGAGGGATGCCGCCACGCTCACCGATTTGTGCGCGACAACGCCGATGGCGGCGCTAGTCTCCGCTCCAACAAGACGCCAGTCACTGGCGCGTTCGGAGGGAGAGATCGATCGTGAACAAGCTCAGGATACGTGTGCTTGCCGGGTGCGCTGCTGGCGCGCTGGCGGTGGGATTTCTGGTGGCCGCGCCGGCGCTCTCGCAGGCCGGGTCGCGTGCAGCGCAAGGCCAGATCGCAATCAGCGTCCTGTCCTCGCGTTATGATCTGGTCTCCGGCGGTGATGCGCTGGTCGAGATCAAGGCGAGCGAAGGCGCGAAGGCCAGCGAGCTGAAGCTCTCGCTCAACGGCCGCGACCTGGTCACGCCGCTGAAGTACGACCAGCCGACCAACACGCTGCGCGGCGTGGTTACGGGTCTCGATACCGGCACAAACTGGCTGCAGGCGCGGGGGCCGTCGGGCTATTCCGTCAGCCAGCCGCTGGTGAACTATCCGATCACAGGGCCCATTCTGTCGGGCCCGCATCTCACGCCTTATGAGTGCCGCACCGAACAGTCCGGGATGGGGCCGGCGACAGACGCCAACTGCTCGGCGCCGACGCGCTATGACTGGTTCTACAAGCCCAAGGCTGGCGGCGCGTACAAGGCGTTCGATCCCAAGGGCGCCAAGCCCGACGATGTCGCGACGACCACGACCATCGATGGGAAGACGCTGCCCTTCATCGTTCGCGTCGAAAGCGGCGTCATCAATCGTTCGATCTATCGTCTGGCGGTGCTGGACGATCCGGCGACCCCGAACTTCTCCGCGACCGAAGGCTGGAACGGCCGCCTTGGCGTCACCTTCGGCGGCGGCTGCGGTACGCAATACAATCAGGGCTCGAACACCGCGCAATCGATCCTGTCCGATCTCTATCTCAGCCGCGGCTTCGCCTACATGAACTCCACCGAGCTGGTGAACCAGCAGCACTGCAACCAAGTGCTGCAGGGCGAGACGCTGATGATGCTCAAGGAGCATTTCATCGAGAAATACGGCGTTCCGAAATGGACAGTGGGCACGGGCGGTTCCGGCGGCTCGATCCAGCAGATGGTCATCGCGCAGATGTATCCCGGCCTGCTCGACGGCCTGCAGCCATCCCTCAGCTTCCCGGACTCGTCGATGCAGACGGCGGATTGCGGCCTGCTGCAGAACTTCTGGCGGACGAAAGACGGCAAGAAGTGGGATGACAGGAAGAAGGACGCAGTCGCTGGCTACAGCACCGGGACGTGCGGCTCGTGGGAGCGCTCCTTCGTGCGTACCATCCAGGCGGCCTTCGCAGATGGCTGCGCCGTTAACGACAAATCCCTGGTCTATGATCCGAAGAAGAACCGAAGGGGCATCCGCTGCACGACGCAGGAAATGCGCGCCAACATTTATGGCCGCGATCCCAAGACCGGCTTCGCTCTGCGCCCGATCGACAATGTCGGCGTCCAGTATGGTCTCAACGCGCTCAATGAGGGGGTCATCTCGGTCGATGAATTCCTGTCACTGAACGAAAAAGTCGGCGGCAACGATATCGACGGCGGATTCGTGGCGAAACGCACGGTGGGCAACGAGACGGCCATCAAGGCGATCTATGCGTCCGGCCTGATCAACACGTTCAAGAATCTCGATCGCGTGCCGATGGTTCACTATCGCCCCTACAACGACACGATGACGCCGGGCGATATCCACGATCGCCATCGCGATCTCACCATCCGGGCGCGGCTGGAAAAGGCGACGGGCTCGTCTGCGAACCAGGTCATCTGGGTTGCCGATCGTCCCGCCGAGCGCGCCAAGCCGGCCATTGTGGATCTCGCAGCGCCCACGCTCGACGTGATGACGAAATGGCTCGACGCCATCGCCGCCGATCCGTCGCCGCTGACGCCCGCGAAAGTCGTGAAAAACAAGCCCGCTGATGCTGTTGACGCCTACTGGACGCCCGACGGCAAGCGCGTGAACGAGGTTGCAAGCTGGGATCCGAACACATCGTGGAACAAGACTTATCCGCTCCATATCGAGCCACGCCTCGCGGCCGGCGCGCCCCTCGCCAATGACATCATGAAGTGCGAACTGAAGCCGGTCGCATTCAGCGACTACAAGGTGAAGTTCTCCAAATCGCAGCAATCGCGCATGAAGAAGATCTTCTCCGGCGGCGTTTGCGACTGGAGCAAACCCAGCGTCGGCTATTCCTCGATCAAGGGCACGTATCAGCGGTATTGAAGCATCAAGCGGGAGACGGCCTAGCTGCCGTCTCCCGCGATGATTCCAACGATGAGCATGATCACGCCGCCGGCAATCGCGATGCCGGTCAGCGTTGCCTGCAACTGCTTGCGGCCGGCTTCAGCGGCTTCCTTTTCCCTGGGATCGCCGCGCGTATCCTTGGAAGCGTCTGCCAGCGCCGTCAGCGTTTCGGATACCGCGCCCGAAAGCCATGCGGGTGCACCGTTCAGATGCCCGCCATCCCTGGCTTTGCCGGCAAGTTCGCTGATCTTGTCGGCGAACTGCCGCTGGCTTTCGTCATGCGAACCGTCCAGCGTTCGGGCGACAATCAGCACCACGATCATCGCCGCCATAATCGCCAGTACGCCGCCCAGAATCCAGATCATCGCAGCGCTCGTCATTTCAATCATTGTCCTTCACGAAGCGGCGGACATATTTCACCAGATCCTTGGACAGCGGCAGGGTCGGATCGGCGTAAGTGGCCAGGTTACCTGCGCGGTCTTCAGGAGCATCCTTCAAAACGTGGTTCATATGCTTGATCAGGCGCAGCCGCGTACGCCGCGCCTTGTCGAGCATGCGCGCGTCCGCCACCGTGACCTGCAGGTCGCGCTCGCCCTGGATGATCAGCGTGTCTACATTGGATGCGCTGACCGCCTGCACCGGATCAATGGCGAACATCGCAATCAGGTAGTCCTGCACCTTGTGGTTGAACAGCGGCAGAAGGGCCGGGTGCATGCCCGTGACATCGACATGTCGTCCGGCCTCAAGTTCCGACACGGCTCGCAGCGCCTGGTCCAGAACCGGCGCGTTGGCAGGGTTCGAGGTCAGTTGCTCGCGGATCACATCGCCCATCTTGCGGCCCATGCCGGATACAAGGATCAGACCGCACACATCCTTGCGGCCCTGCGCTGCCAGAGACACCATCAGTGCGCCTTCGGAATGGCCGAGCAGGAACACACATTTTGA
>CALRWU020000307.1:0-4758 GCA_943371945.1 Azorhizobium sp. AG788 | reverse complement strand
GGCTTTCTTGATGTCGGCGGGCTTGCCGGACTCGGAGGCGAGTTTCAGCGCGAGGGCGGTGGGGTCGGCGGGGCCTTTGATGAAGACGAGGGCCTTGGCCATCTTGCCCATGGCCTCGCGGTCGATTGCGCCGTCATCCATGGGAGGGTCCTGCGTTGGCGTGAATGCGGGCAGGCTGGCACGGATCGGGGGCGGAGTCGCCCTGCAGGGTGGTCAGGGCCAACGCGCATGTTATTGAGACGAGAGCCTCGCGGAGCCTTGAGCGCATGCAACGTCTGATCTTCATCGGCCTGATCGTCGCCATGGTGCTGGGCGTCGTCGTGGGGGCGCTGGTCTATGGCGACCCGGCAGCGCGTGTCGTGGCGGCGCAGGAGCGGATCGCGGCGTTTGACGCCAATCGCGACGGGCTGTTGAGCGAGGAAGAGTTCAACGCCTCGCGGACCGACGCGGATGTGACGTTTGCGGTCGCCGACAAGAACAAGAATGGCGAGATCACCCAGGCCGAGATGACGGCGGTGACGAGCAAGGCGCAGACCGAGCTCGCCAGCTATTTCAAGATCCTTTCGGACATTTTTCTTCGTCTTATCAAGATGATCGTCGCACCGCTGGTGCTGACGACGCTGACGGTCGGCATTGCCCATCTTGGGGGCGGGGCGGCGGTCGGGCGGATCGGGGCGCGGACCATGGCGTGGTTCATCACCGCGTCGCTGGTGTCGCTGGGGCTCGGGCTGGTGCTGGTGAACCTGTTCAAGCCGGGCGTCGGCTTCCCGGTGACACTGGAGACGGCGGTGGCCGATGTCTCGACGGTGTCGACGGGGACGTTCTCGCTGGCCGAGTTCATCACCCACGTCTTCCCGACCTCGATCGCGGACGCGATGGCGAAGAACGAGATCCTGCAGATCGTGGTGATCTCGCTTTTCATGGGAATTGCGCTGCAATCGCTGGGGCAGAAGACCGCGAAGGTGACCGACCTGCTGGAGCAGGTGGCGTTCCTTATGCTCAAGGTGACCGGCTATGTGATGGCGGCGGCGCCTTTCGCGGTGTTTGGCGCGATCGCCTACACCGTGTCGCTGCAGGGCCTGGGCGTCATTGCGGATTATGGGCGGTTGGTCGGGTTCTTCTTCCTGGCTCTGTTGATCCTGTGGGCGCTGCTGATCACGGTAGGCTTCTTCATCCTCGGACCGCGGGTGTTCAAACTGATCTGGGATGTAAGGGCGCCGGGGCTGCTGGCGTTTGCAACAGCGAGCTCAGAGGCGGCGTATCCGCGCCTGCTGGAGCAGCTGGAGCGTCACGGGATCGCCAACCGGGTGGTCTCTTTCGTGCTGCCGCTGGGCTATTCGTTCAATCTCGATGGCTCGATGATGTACTGCACGTTTGCGGTGATGTTCATCGCGCAGGCGGTGGGAATTTCGCTGACCTGGGACCAGCAGCTGGGGATGCTCCTTCTGTTGATGATCACGTCGAAGGGGATCGCCGGCGTGCCGCGGGCGTCGCTTGTGGTCATCTCGGCGACGCTTCCGGCGATGGGGATGAAGCCCGAGTGGATCGCCCTGGTGCTGGCGGTGGACGCCTTCATGGACATGGGCCGCACTGCGACAAATGTGATCGGGAACTCGATTGCCTGCGCGGTCATCGCCAAGTGGGAGGGGCTGCTGGGAGATCCCAAGCAGGACACGCCCGCGATCGAGACGGCTCTCGGGGCGGGCGACGCGGACAGCGCCTCGAGCGCGAATCATTGACCGCGAAACAGGCAGAGCTGACGCACTGCTCAGTTTCCATCAGGTTCAGCAAGGAATCTTGGCTGCCCCCCATGCCGCTGCGTTGACGCAGCATTACGTGCGGGGCATATGCGCTTTCAAAGAGGGTCGCTGGCTCCCACCGGCGGTGCGGCTGATAATAAGACACTGCTGCTCTACAGACCCCGGACCGCACGTCGTGTTTTTGGCTGGAATGCGACGACAGCGCGCAACTCGTACCTGCAAAATTCACTGCAACGAGTCTGGCGCTTGCGGCAAAAGGAAGGCATAAAATTCCGGTCCCGAGAC
This sequence comes from Azorhizobium sp. AG788, assembly GCA_943371945.1. GTDB lineage: Bacteria > Pseudomonadota > Alphaproteobacteria > Caulobacterales > Hyphomonadaceae > UBA7672. The sequence continues at coordinate 2,713 of CALRWU020000307.1, read as the reverse complement.
CATAGGCCTAGATGCCAGGGTCGGGACATTTGGGGCGTCGAGAGCGAGAGAGACATGTATTACGCTACAAAGCGGGACAATACGAAGACGCGCCTGATTGGCGTGGCAGGGGTTGTTTTCGCGATCAGCGGCGCTGGTTATGCGATCGCCAACGGATTTGGCTTGATCGAGAACAAGGCTCCGGTCGAGACCGAAGTCGTCATCATCGAAGAGCTCGACAAGGTCGAGGATGAGCCGCCGCCGCCGCCGCCGGTTGATGTCGACCTGCCGCCGCCGCCGCCGCAGGTGATCCTGCCCGATTTCGTGTTCGATACGCCCCCGCCGCAAGAGAATGCTCTCGCGCAGGTGACCCCGGTCGCCAAGCCGCAGCCGGCGCCGCCCGTGCAGGCGAAGCCCGCGCCGCCGCCGCGCCCGACGCTGACCAAGCGTCCCTCGGTCGGTCGCCGCTTCAAGGAGCCTGAATACCCGGCCGCCTCGCGCCGTGCTGGCGAAGAAGGCGAGACCCGCGTGTCTGTCTGCGTCGATACGGACGGCCGCATGTCGAACGTCAAGATCGTCAAGTCGAGCGGCTTCGAGCGGCTCGACGAGCAGGCGGTCAAAGCCCTCACCAACAACCGTCTCGACCCGGCGATCGGTTCGGACGGCAAGCCGATCGCGATGTGCGATCCGTATCCTTACGAGTTCACCTATGTGTGGACCCTGAAAAAGGGTTGAGGTGGAGGCGACGATTTCTTTCGCCGGGCGGCCAGAGATGGCCAGACGGGGTTAAGGGACTAGGTCACAACCAGGAGTAGTTCGTTCGGCTGGCCAAGGGGATAGCTTGGTCACGCCGGATCACAGTCTCGGGGAAACCCGAATGAGGAGAAGACGGTAATGAAAATGGCGTATCTCGGGGATGGTCTGAAGCGGCAGTCCAATCCGGTTAAAATGGTGCTGGCCGCTGCAGCATTCCTGTTCATGCCGATGGCAGCCATGGCCCAACAGCCAGATGCGCCGCCGCCCCTTCCGATGGAAGAGCCTGCCGCGCCTGCTGCCGATGCAGCTGCTCCGGCCGCTGAAGCTGCTCCGGCCGCTGAAGGCGCTGAAGGCGCTGAAGGAGGCAAGTCGGTCGCCGAGGCTTTCAGCATCTCCGCCGTCTGGACTGAAGGCGATTTCGTCGCCAAGGGCACGCTGATCCTCATGATCCTCATGTTCGCCGGCTCGATCTATATCGCCGTCACCAAGGCGGTCGACCAGTTCATCCTGATCGGCCACATGAAGAAAATCCCGTCCTTCTGGGACGCCAACACGCTGGACGAAGGTCTGGACACGCTCGGCCGCAACAACGCGTTCCGCTCGGTTGCGGAAGGCGCGATCGCCCAGGCGAACTCGGCCCAGGCCGGTCTCGGCGCTCGCATCTCGCGTTCGGATCGTATGTCTCACCAGGTCGGCATCGAGCTTGAGCGCATCAACGGTCGTCTGCAGGGCGGCATGGCCTTCCTTGCCACCGTCGGCGCCATCTGCCCGTTCGTCGGTCTGTTCGGCACGGTCTGGGGTATCGTGAACGCGCTGATCCGCATCACGGCTTCGGGCGACGCTTCGATCGAGAAAGTCGCCGGCCCCGTCGGTGAAGCTCTGATCATGACCGCCATCGGTCTCGCGGTCGCCGTCCCGGCGGTTATCTTCTACAACCTGCTCGGTCGTCGGAACAAAAACATCTCCGACGCCGCCCGCCACTTCGCTTACGACATCGACAAGCTGATGGCTTCTTCGGCCAAGGCCTAAGGCCAGTCCGAAAGAGGAGGTCCGTAGATGTCTGACAATCCGTCTGACGAAACCATTGGCTCGGGTGGTAGTATCTCGCTCGTCGAGGAGGAGGAATCTCCTGTAAACTCGTCGATCAACACCACCCCGCTGGTGGACATCATGCTGGTGTTGCTGATCATCTTCCTGATCACCATCCCGGTCGCCGTGCAGAGCATCAAGGTCGAACTTCCGACTGAACGGAATCAGGTCGTCACCCCGCGGAAGGAGAACATCAACCTCTCCGTCCGCACGGATGGCGCGGTGTTCTGGAACAACTCGGAGATCACCGAGGGGCAGCTGGCATCCCGTCTTGCGCTCGTCGCGCGTGAAACTCCCCAACCGGAAGTTCACATCCGCGGCGACCTTGCGACCAAGTATTTCGAGGTCGGCAAGGTTGTCGAGATCGCGCAGAAGTCCGGGATCCTGAAGATCGGCTTCATCACCAAAGCCCCCAAGGTTGGCGAGTAGTTTAAAGGCCTGAACGGGCCCAGGAGTTTGTCTTATGTCAATGGCAGTTGGCGAACGCGAGGAAGGCGAGCCGCTCTCAGAGATCAACACGACGCCGCTCATCGACGTGATGCTGGTGCTGCTGATCATGCTCATTGTGACGCTGCCCCCGCAGCGCCACGCCGTGAAGCTTGATACGCCGCTTCCGCCTCCGCCGAACCAACCGCCGCCGCCGGACAACCTGCCGGAACCGATCCGGATCATCATCAACTACAATGGTGTGATCAACTGGGGTTCGGAAGAAGTCAGCCGCGCGGTCCTTGAAGAGCGTTTCAAGATTGAAGCTGCGCGCGACGTGCAACCGGAAATCCATATCGAACCGGACCGTGATGCGCAGTACGGCGTGGTCGCCCACGTGATGGCCGCCGCGCAGCGGAATGGTCTGAAGAAAATGGGCGTAATCGGGGGAACCTGATGAAAT
>CALRWU020000306.1:0-4772 GCA_943371945.1 Azorhizobium sp. AG788 | reverse complement strand
ACCGATCAACGCATGCAGCGGGGTATTCGGGTAGGCGGGATAGCGCGTGGGGCCCTTCGACTCGAAGTGCGCGATGATGTCGGATCCATCCTGAACGATCGCGCCGTCGTCGTGTTCGACGACCGGGATGATCCACCGGCTGATGCGCGGCACAATCTCATTGCGGAAATGGGATTCGCCTGCAGCGCAGCTTTCAAACGGGACGCCCTGCTTGATGAGATAGCTCCGCGCCTTCGCCGTGTAGAGCGAGCTCGGCGTGCCGTAGAGTCGCCAGGGCTTTGTCGCCGAAACATCTGTCGCGTGATTCATGTTGAACGATCCGTGGCGCGCCCTGGACACAAGGCAAGATAAAGTGCGGTCAGCACGATCGGCGTCAGAGCGTAGTTGAAGGCGCTCCCCGGCGCCGTGCCCACGGTCTCGATCGGCTTCAAATGTCCGGCGAGCGAGCGCAGCAGGGGTTCCGCCGCAAATACGCACAGCACAAGCGGCAGTGTTCCCGGGTATCGGATCAGCAGGACCCAGAGCAGGCCCGCCAGCAGGAGCTGGATCGCGCCCCATTGGCCGAACACTCCGATGATGTTCGATCCGCCCGCAACAGATGTGTCGATGGTGGCGATGACGTGGGCCCCGCCATCGGGCAGGAACACATGAATGAGGCTCCGGGCGGTGACCCCCAGCAGGATGAGAATCGCCATTGCGTATGGAAGACCCGGTCCGAGATAGACGCCGGGATCGCGAGGCAGAAGCTGCGTCGTTCTGGGCAACCACGAGACGGGAAGGATAGCCATGCCTGTCTCCCTATTGCTCTGAGGGCAGCGATGGTGGCCCCCAGACCTCGCGGTAATTTTCCCGCTTGATCCGCCGGCTGGCGCGGAGGTCAAGAAGCGGCGTCAGACCAGCGCTATCGAAATAGCTTCGACTCATGTTTCGACTCGCCTCGTCCATCCCAGCATAGAAGTCCGTGACCCGCTGGAGCATGCACACCTTGTAGCCGCTGACGTGACCGAGAACCGGCCGGCCGCGAAGCATGAACTCCCGCCCCTTGAAGCCCCGCCCGTCCTCGGAGGATGCAGCCAGCAGGCCTTCCTGCGCGTCAGGGTGCGCGGCCAACCACGCATTGATCACATCGACAGCCATCGAGATCTCGGGAAGAAAGTCGCTGGCGATGTGGGCGAATATCGGCAGCAGTGTCTCCGGCAGCCTGTCGTCCCCCGTCAGCGCGTAGGGGTAGTTGGGGAATTCCGGCGTGTCGGGATCATTGGCGTTCATGCGCTCGACCCAGCGATAGAGGCTGGTCCAGCGGCGCTTCATCATGTCGGCCGGATAGGGGTCGCGTCCCAGATGCGCCCAGAGCGACGAAATGAATCCGAAATCGGCGCATGTCGGGCGTCCGCCGAGAAGATAGGGGTGATGGCGGAAATGGACGTTCAGCAATTCGGCCAGCGCCTCGTAGGATTCCTCGATTGCCGGGATCGCGTCAGCCGTCACGCCGAGCATGGGAAGGTGTCCGTTGAAATAGTCCATCATCGGACCGATCCGCGCGGCTATGTCTGCGTCCGAGGCGCCGAAGGCGCGCATCGACAAGCCGAATTCGTGCGCAATGAACCGCTCTTGGTAGGACCGGAAACTCCACCGGTAGTGCATGGCGGCGCGAACGAGGCCCTCCCCGCCAAATAGGTCCAGGGTCAGCGCTGCGAGTTTCTGAAGCGGCGTTTCGGGATAGACCGACATGCGCCCAAGCCCGCGCGTCTCGCACCAGTCGATAATGTCCGCCGTGTCTTGAACGATCTCGCCATCGCCCGTCATCAGGACGGGATTCTGGAAACGCCCTATGGCCGGCAGGACGATTTTCTGGAATCGCGGATCGCCGGGAAGAGCCTCGACATAGGGGATGCTCTGCTTGCGCAGATAGCAGCGTACCTTGCCGGTATAGAGGCCGACGGGCGCTCCGAAAATTGTGATGCCTGGATTCACGATGCAGTCTCCCTGCCGCGGCGCAGCGTCAACGAAAGCACCAGGAAAACCAGCCTGACCGCAGAGACGGGACGGGCATAGCGCCCGGGTGGATGATGGCGGCCCGCGCCTTCAGGACGCCAGCCGTTGGAGCCAGTCACCAACTCTGGCACGGCAGCCATGGCGAGGCGCCAGGCGGCAGTCTTCGAGCCGCGACCATCCGCGCTGGCGCCGGGCGGAAAGACGGACATCGGCCCACCCACCGCTACTGAACAGCAAGAAAGCGGATGAGGTGGTCAACCAGTTCCTGCGGAGCGTCTTCCTGGATGAAGTGACTGGCGTGCGCGATGTTGTGGTGCGCCTGCCCCCTCGCCCCTGGAATGTGTTCATGTGCGCGCTTGTCCCAGCCGCGGGCGACGGGGTCGAGATCTCCAAAGATTGTCAGGAATGGCTTTCGAAACTCCCCAAGGCGCGCCCAGGCCTCGCGATTGAGCGGCGCGCCGGGATTGTCTGTCTGTACGGCGATCAATACCGGAAATTCGCAGATGCCGGCTTCATACTCAGGCGAGGGAAACGGCGCGCGGTAGGCAGCCAGTTCGGCCTCAGACAGCTTCGCGGTCATGCCTTGCGCCAACATCGGCCAGGGAAACCCCGTCGCCTGACGCATCATGCCGACCCACATCTTCATGAAGTCGCTCTCGCCCTCGCCGAGGGGCAGGCCGGTATTTGACGCAATGACGCGATCGAAGCGATCCGGATATCTTGAAACCAGGTAAAGGCCGATCGTGCCGCCCCAGTCCTGACAGAACAGCGTGATGTTCGAGAGGTCCATTGCTTCGAGCCATTTCGACATCCAGTCATAATGGCGGGCCAGCGTATAATCCGACTTCTTCGACGGCTTGTCCGAACGGCCGCATCCGACAAGATCGACGGCAATGACCCGTCGTCCGGCTGCCGCAAGCGCCGGGATCATCTTTCTGTAAAGATAGGCCCAGGTCGGGTTGCCGTGCATCAGCAGGATGGGCTGGGCGTCCTTCGGACCCACATCGACATGATGTATGCGGATCTCGGAGCCGCCCGCGTCGCGCACCACCGTGTATGACGGTGCGAAATCGTAATCAGGTAGATTCTCAAACCGCGCATCGGGAGTCCGCAGGATCTCCATTCTGGCCTTCTCTCCTCATATAATGACACTATTCGTGCCAGTAGTTGTCGCGCCGGTCAACCGGCTCTCACACTCAGACTTCGATCAGCAGCTTGCCATTGTTGGCGCCCACGAAAAGCATGTCGAAGGCTTCCGGAAAGCGCTCGATCCCTTTGACGACATGTTCGCGGAAGACCAGCTTGCCTGCCCCGCGCCAGCCCGCCAGCGCCATGAACGCCTCTGGAATGCGGTCGATATAATCGCGCATCGTGAAGCCTTGCATGCGCGCGCTTTGGGCGATCAGCTGGAGATAGTTGGATGGCCCTCTGACCAGGTCCATGTCGCCATACTGCGAGATGCCCCCACAGACGACGATGCGGCCGTGACGGTTGATCTGCCCCAGCACCGCGTCGAGAATCTCACCGCCAACATTGTCGAAATAGACATCGATCCCGTCGGGCGCCGCCACCGCCAGCTGGCGCGCGATGTCGCCCGCCTTGTAGTCGATCGCCGCGTCGACCTTCAGCTCCTCGAGCAAAAAGGCGCGCTTCGCAGCCCCCCCAGCAATCCCTACGACGCGAGCGCCCTGAATACGCCCGACCTGGCATGCGATCGCACCCACAGCGCCGGCCGCCGCCGAAACCACCATCGTCTCGCCCGGCTGCGGACGCCCGATGTCGGTGACCCCGAAATACGCGGTGTACCCCGTCATTCCCAGTCCGCTAAGGAATAGCTGGGGCGGCGCGAGATCGGGTCGAATGGCGCGAAGTCCGTTCGCCGGCAGGTTCGCCAACGTCTGCACGCCCGTAAAACCCGTTACCCAGTCGCCAACCTTCAATCTTTCGGAGCGGGATTCGACCACCTCGCCGACGCCGAACGCCCGCATGACCTCGCCAGGCTGTACAGGCGGCATATAGCTTCGCTTCGGCGTAATCCAACCGCGCATGCCAGGATCGACGGAGAGGTACGACATGCGCACCTTCACCTCATCGTCGCGCAGCTCAGGCAAAGGATCTCGGGTCATTGACCAGACGCCATCGACCTGACCGGCGCGCGGGTAGCGAGCCATCCGGAATTGGATTGGCGTCGTTTCTGTCGTCATTGTTGACTCACTCCTGCCCAATGCCTCACGCAACGCGCGATCCTTGTCAGCCCCCGGACCGGGAGAACGCCCTCGGTCATCCGCACACTGCATTCTGGGCTGTGTTGCGGGTGGAATGGCCAATCCGGCAGATCACTGATCCTGTCGGCAGGGGGTCTCAGCATTTTCATGCGCCACACATTCCGAGTCGCAGAGCCACGGCATAGTTATGACATGCGTACTGCCAATTGTTGGCTATGCTGTCAACGCGATTTCCACAAGCTCATTCTCGATTGCGCTGGCGCAATCGGGACGGAATTTGTGAATGTGGAAACAGTGGAGCTCGACCACTTTCCAGAGCGCCATGAGCGAGGCCCCGACAAAGCCAGGTCACGCAAAAACCGGAACCCAAGCAGGAAGTACTGGCCTTTGCTTCGGCGCTATCGACGCGCTGGTCTAGGATTCAATATGTGCTTCGGCGTAGCCACTGAGCACCTGCACGCCATTTTGATTGACGGTCGAGACTTCAAACTCCGCAAAGTAGACGCCGTCGCGAAGGGCCAGCGTCGTGACCGTTGCGGACGCGTCCAGCGT
>CALRWU020000305.1:0-4775 GCA_943371945.1 Azorhizobium sp. AG788 | reverse complement strand
AGTGCTCGCCTTCGGACGTCAGCAAGCCCTCACCCAGCGCAGGGCCGACCAGCTTTTTCTGGAACTGCGATTTCTTGAAGATGTCGGCGTGGTCGAGGAAGACCGCCTTCATGTGCTCCGGCTTGCGGAAATAATGGAAGGTGCGGCCGATCCATTTCACGCCGTGATACGGGTTCTCGTACATGGCCTTGGGCCAGGCGTAGAGCGGATTGGCGATCATCTGCAGCAGGCCGCGCACAAGCGGCAACGGCTTGTCAGGCGGCGTCACCGTCTGCGGGACGAATTCCGACGAGGTCAGCGTATCGGCCATGGCAGGTTGGGTAGCACTGCAGGCGGGTGACGTCGAGGATTCCCTATGCCTGAAGCGCCTGCTCGATATCCGCGATCAGGTCGTCCGGATTTTCGACGCCGATCGAGAGCCGGACGAGGCTGTCTGTGATGCCAAGGCGTTCGCGGCTCTGCTTGGGCACATCCGAGTGGGTCATAGCCGCCGGATGCGAGGCAAGCGTTTCCGTGCCCCCCAGGCTGACCGCCAGCTTGATGACCTGCAACTTGTCGAGGAACGCAAACGCCTCCTTCTCGCCGCCGTCGATTTCGAACGCGAAAGTCGAGCCCGCAGTTTCGCACTGGCGCTCGAACAGGGGACGGTCCGGGTGATCCTTTGGCAGGAACCCCAGATACCAGACCGATTTCACGCGCGGGTGCTTCGCGAGGTAGGCCGCGACCTTGCGGGCGCCGAGTTCTGCCGCATCCATCCGCAGTTTCAGCGTCTCCAGCGAGCGCAGCAGCAGCCAGGCCGTGTGCGGGTCGGTCATCGTGCCGAAAATGGTGCGGAAAACGGCAACCTGGCTGACCCAGGCGGCAGCGCCGGACGCGGCGCCTGCGATCAGGTCCGAATGGCCGCCGACATACTTGGTCAGCGACGTGATGCAGATATCCGCGCCATGCTTCAGCGGCTTCTGCCAGAGCGGCCCTAGGAAGGTGTTGTCGACGATCACGGGCGGGCGACCCGCGGCCGTTTTCATGCCTTCGGAGATTTCGCGCGCGACGGCGATGTCGACCAGTCCGTTGGTCGGATTGGCCGGCGTCTCGACATAGATCGCGCCGACCTTGCCGCCGGATTTCGCAGCCTGCGCCGCGGCCTGCTTCGCTGCTTCCCGGAAGCCGGCCTCGCCGGCTTCCGCCATGAAGCCCACGCCGTTGATCCCGTATTGGGGCAACAAGGTATGGATCAGGAATTCGGTGCCGCCATAGACCGGCTCCGAAAACACGAAAGTGTCGCCCGGCCGGAGAAACGTCATCAGCGTGGTAGAGATCGCAGCCATGCCGGATGCAAACGCCAGCGCCTTCTCCGCGCCATCCCAGACGGCGAGTCGATCCTCCAGGACCTCAAGATTGGGGTTGTTGATGCGCGAGTAGATGAGATGCGTTTCCTCATCGCGCGCCTTTTCGCGCAGCCCATAGGCGAGTTCGAACGACGCCTTGCCCTCCTGCGCTGTGCCGAAGACGAACGTAGACGTCTGGAACAGCGGCGGCTTCAGCGCGCCTTCGGAAAGATGAGGCGAATAGCCGTACCCCATCATCAAAGTTTCCGGAGCAAGCTCGCGATTGCCGAGCTTCCTTGACCTGTAAGGCTTTGGGGTGCGTGTCATGGGCAAGAGAATAGGTCGATTTGCCCGTTCGCGGAATCAATTGTTGTGCTTCGCTCTTGCCCAGACGCGCGATATGCGCGTTATCGTTTCTGGCTGATGCGGCATACGATGAAACGAGAGAGAGCACGGAGGTTCGCCTCTGGCTTGAAGGCGTTTTACCGGACCGGATCGAAGGCCTAGCTCTGAATTCAAGGCAAGGGAGAATACGTTGGAGCGGACACCGGGAGCCGGAAAGGATCATATCGGCTTTCACGCCCTGACACAGGCCGCGCTGCGCGGGGTGGTGCGCGCGGCGATGGAGAAGGTGGCCCGCATGGGTCACCTGCCGGGGGACCACCATTTCTACATCACCTTCCGCACCCGCACGCAGGGCGTGCAGATGGCCGACTGGCTGAAGGACAAGTTCCCTGACGAGATGACCATCGTCATGCAACACCAGTATTCCGATTTTAAAGTCTACGATGACCGGTTCGAGATCGGATTGAGCTTCGGCGGTCAGTTGCAACACCTGCGCGTGCCATTCATCGCGGTGACCCGCTTTTTCGATCCGTCGACGAATTTTGGCGTTCAGATGGATCCTGTGGAAGGCCGCGTCACTGACGGCTCCCCGACAATCCTGCCCGAGAAAATCCCGGGACCGGATAGCGCCCCGCCCCCGCCCGCCAAACCGCCTGAAGGGGCGGTGGTTTCGCTCGACGCATTCCGCCGCAAGTAGGGACAGGTGAGCGTCTCCGACACGCCAGACGCGCCGCCGCCGATCACCGACGCGGAGATGCTGGCCCGTTTCCAGAACTCAAAGAAGCGTCCGCCGTGCAGCGAGACGCTGGGCATGCGGCTCACGGGCGTCGATCAGGCCAAGATGGTGTCGCGCTTTTCCTTCGAGGCGCGGCGGGAGTTCGCCAATCCATCCGGCGCGATCCAGGGAGGCTTCATCGCCGCCATGCTGGATGAGGCGATGGGCACGGCGGCGATCATCGCCTCCAATGTCACGATGAATGCGCCGACGCTGGAGATGAAAATCTCCTTCCTGCGTCCCCTGTTTGCCGGCCCAGCGACTGCGGAAGCAAAAATCCTCAAATGGGGCAAGTCGACCTGCTTCATCGAGGCCGAGCTGTTCGATCCGGACGGCAAGCTGGTCGCCAAGGCCAGCGCAACCCAGGCGCCGAAGCTGTTCAAGCGGTTCTGATCGAAAGCACGGCCGCCGTTGACTTGGGACATCCTTCGCGGATTGTGCGGGCGTGAGCCAGCCCACCGAAATTTGCCAGAACGCCCTGCCCGTCGCGCCATGGATGGATGCCCTGGCTGCGCGTCTGCCTGGACTGCAGCCGGTGGCAGAAGGCGACTGGCTGCGCGTGGATGACGCCTATGCCGCGCAGATGGCGTATCGCGATCAGCTGCTGAACGATCGCACAAGCGACGTGTTCATGCGGCATGGCTCGCCCGATGCGGCGGAGAGCTTGCTGCTGGAGAAGGTCGAGGCGGCGGTGCTCGCACTGCCGGGATTTGCGCGCGTTGCCGGTGGCATCCGACGGCCAGACGGGGTGGTTATCGATCCCGCGCGCGAGGCCAGTCCGATGATCGCGGCGGCGCGGCTGGCGCAGGAAGATTTCCTGATCCTCGACCCGACCGAGACGGGGCATGTGCTGGTATCTGCCGTACTGTGCTTTCCCGCCAGCTGGTCGTTGCACCAGAAGATCGGTCGCAACATGGCGGGCATTCACCAGCCGGTGGATCGCTATGACGACAACATCGCCAGGCGCGTGACCCGCGTGATGGACGTGCTGCAAACCGGCAATGCCGTGTGGCGCGCGAACGTACTCTGCTACAACGATCCGGAGTTGCACCAGCCGAGATTGGAACACGAGCGCCGGCCATTCGATCCGGCGGCGCCAACATGGGTGCGTGTGGAGCGGCAATCGCTGATGCGGCTCAACGAAACCGCTACGGTATTCGCGATCCACACTTACCTTGTGCCGATCGAGAAGCTGACGCCCGAACAGAGCGCAAGCCTGCCCGACAATGTGCGGCGCGGGGGCAGCATGGGCGAGACCAACTGATGGCGCTGCCCAGGACAAGGCAAGCGGCAGCGGACATCCTGCCTGACCGTCTCGCGCCAGGCTTGCGGCTCTGGTTCGTTGGCACGGCGGCTGGGCCGAAGTCTGCGGCGGTCGGCGCTTACTACGCGCATGGCGGCAACCGCTTCTGGCGCGCCTTGCATGACACCGGAATCACGCCACGGCTGTACGCGCCGCATGAGTTTCCACTAATGCTCGATCACGGCGTTGGCCTGACGGACTTCTGCAAGACGGACTGGGGCGTGGACTCGCAGATCGCGCGAGAAGCGTTCGACGTGGCTGGCTTCAGGCGGAAGGTCGCGAAACTGAAGCCAGCGGCGTTGGCGTTCACGAGCAAGACATCGGCAAGCCTGTGGCTAGGCAAATCGACCGGGCGGATCAGCCTCGGACGGCAAGTCACGCACGAAGGCCCTGCTCTGTTTGTGCTGCCCTCGCCGTCAGGACTGGCGACGTCCTATTGGTCACTCGCGCCGTGGAAAGAAGCGGCAGCCTTTCTGCACGACTAGCACCATCGGGCAACGGAACCCGGAGCCAGACGTTAGGGTTCCAATGGAGTGGATCCACCCCAACCTTCACGTGCGTCGCCTTCTGGGGATGGCCGCTGTCACCATCGCCATGTCGCTGGCGGGATGGTGGGTCTTCAACCTGCTGACGCCGCCGCAGCACAATCCGTTCAAGCCGCTTGATCTCGCAATCCGCCCCGGCATCGCGACGGGTTTCAAGCTCGATGGGCTCAGCAAAAGTCCACCGCTGTGCTTCGCCTTGCTGGACCAGGTCGGGGTTACGTACACGCATGTCGATCGCCAGAGCGATAATCCAGATTGCGGTATCGCTAACGGATTGACGCTGGACCAGTCGCTGACGCCCTACTCCGGCACGCTGACCATGAGCTGCAAGATGGCGGCGTCCCTCTACCTGTGGGAACGGCACGTCGTGATGCCCGCCGCCGCAGAGATATTCGGCCAGCCCGTGAAGCGCATCGAAACGCTGGGCGCCTACGCGTGTCGGCGGGTCAACGGCGCGAAGACCGGCCGGTGGAGCGAACACG
>CALRWU020000304.1:0-4781 GCA_943371945.1 Azorhizobium sp. AG788 | reverse complement strand
CCTCATTCCTGAAGAACAAGGCCTTTTGGCCGTCTCCGACCATTACCCACGCGTCGTGATCGATCATTACGCCAGTCATTCGCTGCTCCGGAACAGTTTCAGGGATCTGGTTATCCAACGAATGGGGGCAGGGACTGTTCCGGGGTGTTTGGTGGGCTAAACCTCCGCACGGCCAGAACTTGACGGCAAAGGGCATGGAGAGGATTGTGCGCCGCACATAACATCAGGAAGGATTTGCCCCATGAGCGCATCGGATCCCGTGGTCATCGTCGGCATGGCGCGTACGCCGATGGGCGCGATGCTGGGCGAACTGGCTGGTTTCTCCGCCAACGAACTCGGTGCGCTGGCCATCAAGGGCGCGGTCGCGGAAGCGGGCATCAAGGGCGAAGACGTCGAACTGGTTTACATGGGCAACTGCCTTCCGGCGGGACAAGGCCAGGCGCCGGCGCGTCAGGCTGGCATCAAGTCGGGCCTGCCGAAGGGCGCGGAAGCCACCACGGTCAACAAGATGTGCGGCTCGGGCATGCAGGCGGCCGTGATGGGACGCAACGCGCTCCTGGCAGGCGAAGCCACCGTGGTCGTCGCGGGCGGGATGGAGAGCATGACGAACGCGCCTCACCTCGTCGACCTGCGCAAGGGTCACAAGTACGGCGCGGCAGCGCTGCGCGATCACATGGCGACGGACGGTCTTGAAGACGCCTACGGCGGCGGCGCGATGGGCAACTATGCCGATATGATCGCCAAGGAATACCAGTTTACGCGCGAGCAGCAGGACGCTTATGCGCTCGAGACACTGAGCCGTGCGCAGAGCGCGACCAAGGAAGGTCGCTTCAAGCGCGAGATCACGCCTGTGACCGTGAAGGGCAAGAAGGGCGACGTCACCATCGATACGGACGAGCTGCCGCGTCAGGCGATGCCGGAAAAAATTCCGACGCTGCGCCCCGCCTTCTCGAAGGACGGCACGGTGACTGCGGCGAACGCCTCGGGCATTTCGGATGGCGCGGCTGCGCTGGTTCTGATGCGCGCCTCCGAGGCCAAGAAGCGCGGGCTGAAGCCGCTGGCGACCATCGTCTCAAGCGCCGCTCACAGCCACGAGCCTGCCTACTTCACCACCGCCCCCGTACCCGCGATGAAGAAGGCGCTGGCCAAGGCCGGCTGGGAAGCTTCGGACGTTGACCTCTGGGAGATCAACGAAGCTTTCGCCGTCGTGCCGATGATCGCCATGAAGGAACTCGGCATCACCCATGACCGCGTCAACGTGAATGGCGGCGCCTGTGCGCTTGGCCACCCGATCGGCGCTTCGGGCGCGCGCGTGCTGGTGACGCTGATCAACGCGCTGGAACAGCAGGGCAAGAAGCGCGGCATGGCTGCGCTGTGCATTGGCGGCGGCGAAGGTATCGCCATGGCGATCGAGCGGGCCTGAACCATGTCGGGAGATGTTGTAAAAGTCCCCAGCGGATCGAAGCTGGGGCTGGGTTTCTCGCGCGCGGTGCGCGTGGGAAACATGGTGTTCGTGTCGGGTTGTGCGCCCATCGCGGCCGACGGCAGCGTGGCGGCGCCGGGCGACATGCGCGGACAGACCAAGCGTTGCCTCGACATCATCGAAGGCGCGCTGGTGCAGGCCGGCGCCGACCTCAAGAACGTGGTTCGCACGCGCGTATTCCTCACCGACATGAGCCGGTGGAAGGAAGCGGGCGAGGTGCATGGCGAGGTGTTCAAGGACATTGAGCCGGCTTGCTCCTTCCTTGGCACGAGCGCGCTGATCAATCCCGGCTGGCTGGTCGAGATTGAAGCGGACGCGGTGGTAACGCGCTAGGACATCATGATCCCGAGCGAACTCGTCGAGAATCTCGAAGCTCAGGCCGAGTTCAATCCATATCTGCGGCGGCCGGAAGGCATTAAATCCGCTGTCATGAACGCGTTCGACGAGCTGAGTATCTCGCCGCAGGCTGAGATCGCTAATGTCCTGCTCCCGTATCGACTGAATGCTGTGAGCCTGACGGATCCGGCTGTCACACTCTTCGATATTATCGAGTCTTCTTGGGGCTGGAGTATTTTGGCGGCGACTTCCAGAGCGCGCGAGGATGGACTGGACAAGCGCTTCGTCTGTATCGGACGGCAAGACCACTCGTTAAGCGTTCTTTGTAACGACACAGGTTTGATTTTTGTGCTGTTTGACGATCAGGTGTCTGAGCTAAACGAAGGACTATTGGCGCCTGTCGCAGGCGGCTTTTTTGAATTCCTGATCGACAGAACTCTGCCGGCGTTCATTGCTGACCCTACAGCTCCAGATGGCAAGTTGTGGTGATCGCCATTGTCGACGCCGCGTATGGAAACGAGGCGTCGGCTGCCGCATGCGTGACGGCCACTGGGTGGGAGTCGGGCGCTGTAATCAGCGAATTCACGCACCGCGACGGGCCCGCCGACGACTACCAGCCGGGTGAGTTCTATCGCCGTGAACTGCCATTGATCGTGTCGGTGCTGGCCATGCTCCCGCGCAAGCCGGACATCGTCGTGATCGACGGCTATGTCTGGCTCGGTGTCGAGGGGCGCAAGGGCCTTGGCGCGCACCTGCATGAGGCGCTGAACGCCAACAGTGCGATTGTCGGGATCGCCAAGACGAAATTCAAGGGCGCGAGCTATTGGGCAGCGCAGGTGCTGCGTGGATCGAGCGAAAGCCCTGTCTTTGTCACGGCGGCCGGACTGGCGATTGAAGAGGCTGTCGCCGGCGTGAAGCGTATGCATGGCGAGCATCGTATACCCACGCTGGCAGGTCGCGCGGACCGACTCGCGCGCGACGCCCTTCGCGACGCTGGCGACATGCGGTAGCCTGCGCGCCAATACAGGGGACCGAACATGCGCACCAGGATCATCGCCAGCATGACGACAGCGCTTGCGGTCGCCGCATGTGGCGGACAGGGCGGGCAAGCGAGCGGAAAGTCAGATCTGTGGCAGGTCTATCAAAACAGCCTTGCCGACGCGAAATACATCGACCTCAGCCACGTGATCGCGCCGGACATTCCGGTCTGGTACGGCTTTGGACCTTCCCGCTTCGGCCAGAGCGTGGATCCGGCGACAGGCAAGGCCTACGAGTATGGCGCGTCGGGCTTTGAGGCAACGCGGTATGAGCTGGCGACAGACCAGCTCGGCACGCAGCTCGATCCTCCTGCACATTGGGCGGCCGAGTATCCCTCCATCGACGAGATCCCGGCCACCTACACGTTGCGTCCGCTTGTCGTGATTTCCATCGTGCCGCAGCTCGCGACCGACGCCGGCTATCATCTCCACGTCGCCGACATCGAAGCCTGGGAGAAGGTACACGGCCGCATCCCCGAGGGCTCCGTGGTGTTCGTGCGCTCCGACTGGTCCCTCCGCTGGCCCGATCCATCACTGGGCACGGAGAAGGTGTTTCCGGGCGTGGGGCTCGACGCTCTCAAGTTCCTGCACGAGCAGCGTCGTATCCTGTTTCACGGGCATGAGCCGCTGGACACGGACACCACGCCGACGCTGGAGGGGGAGGCGTGGCTGATGCACAATGGTTATGCGCAGGCCGAGGGGGTCGCCAATCTCGATCAGGTGGCGGAGACGGGATGCCTGGTGTCGATCGGGTTTCCGAAGTTCAAGGGCGGGACGGGCGGCCTGGCGCGCTATGTTGCGATCTGCCCGCCGGACTGGCCGCATGGCGTGACGCCGGGCCCGAGCGATGCGCCGCTGCCGAAGTCTGACAGGCCGCTGCACTGGGATGCGGCTGCTGGCGTTCGTGTGCGCTGATCGGCCCTCGGGTTTGTCGCATCTCAAACCGGTCCTGCGCGTTCAGGTGATACTGGCGGGACGAGCGGGCTTCTGTCTGCTCCAGCCATTGGAGTGCGCACATGATCATCGAACACGGAACTCTGGTTGTCGCGGCCGATGGCGGCGGCGCTGTTGTCTATCGCAATGCAGCCCATGAAGGGCTCGCGAAGCTGGAAGTCGTCGAGACGCATGACGCGCACCACAAGTCGTTCACGCGCGAAGAGGGAACGGACAGGCCGGGGCGCGTTTCGACGCCCTCTGGCCCCAAGACTGCCATTGCCGGGCCCGACTATCACGATCAGTCCGAGCGGGAGTTTGCCAAGACGCTGGCGACCCGGCTCGACCAACTCATCGGCGCGCATGAGCATGGCAAGGCGCAGCCAGATGTCGTGCTGTTCGCCTCGCCCCGCTTTCTCGGCATGATCCGGCCAGACTATTCGGCGCGGCTGAAAGGCGCCTTGAAAGCCGAGATCGGCAAGGACCTGCGTGAGGCGCCTGCAAAGCAGATCGAGCATGCTCTCACCGAGATGGAGCACGGTTGAGCCGGCTGCCGACAGGTTGGCAAGTCGATGCTTGCGAACGGCTTGGCCGAGGTTAGGTTGACCGCGACAGTGGCGTGAGACCTCTGTCGCGGGAGATCTCCATGCTCAGCTATGATGTCTGCGAATGCGGCGCGCCCTTGCAGCGCGTGGAGCGCGAAACGCCCCAACCTGCGGGTACGGACGTGTTGCTGCGCGTGATCGCGGCGGGCGTCTGCCATTCGGACCTGCACATCTGGGACGGCTATTACGATATCGGCGGCGGGCAGAAACTGAGACTGCAGGATCGCGGCGTGAAGCTGCCGCTGACCATGGGCCACGAGAATGTCGGCGAGGTTGTCGCGGTCGGGCCCGAGGCAAGGGGCGTCAGCGCTGGAGACGTGCGGCTGATCCATCCGTGGATGGGGTGTGGCGTGTGCGTGGTGTGCCGGCGCGGCGAAGAGAACCTGT
>CALRWU020000303.1:0-4794 GCA_943371945.1 Azorhizobium sp. AG788 | reverse complement strand
ATGTCAGTCACTCTGAGCTGGGGCCTGGCCCTGTCGTGCGAACTGTCGTCCGGAGCAACCTTCGTTCGCGGTTTCGCCTGATCGGACTTGAATGCCAGGGGCTTAGCGCCCCGCTCAATGACGGGAGGGCCGCCGGCACGCGCCAGGCGGCCCTTCTTGTTTTTTGGGCCTGACTTTTTGAGTCCGGCTTGTTGTTCGATGACCAAATTCGGGGACACGATGAATGGCGCGCACGCGTCTGTTTGGAGAAGTTGAAGGCGCATTGGCGCAGGCCCGGCAAGCGCTCGGTGAGACCTCACCTTCGATGCGCGCGATCAGTCGCCGTGCGGCGCTGGCGCTGATGGGGGCTGCCGCTGCTTGCACGCCATCGCCTGCCACGACGTCAGAAGAGGCCCCTGCGCTTGCAGGCGATGCCGGCACGATCGCGATCGTCGGCGGGGGCGTTTCGGGGCTGGTCGCGGCGTGGCGTCTTGCGATCGCGGGCGTGCGTACCGAAATTTTCGAGGCCAGCGGACGTACGGGCGGGCGGATATACACGCTGCGCGATTTCACGACCGAAGGTCAGTTCTGCGAGCTGGGCGGCGAGTTCGTCAGCTCGGGCGATTCAGCCCTGACCCGGCTGTGCGGGGAGCTTGGCGTCGGGCTTGAGCGGCTGGGGCCCGCAGGAGAAACCGCGAAAACAGTGTTCGACATTGGCGGCAAGCAATACACCGATGCCGACCTCATCGATCCCATCGCGAAGACGGGCGCCTTCCTGCCCGCTGCAACGCGCATCGCTGCGGACCAGGCGGCGCTGCTGGATGGCAAGGGCGAATGGACGGCGCGCGCGCACGAGCTCGATGCAATGCCGCTGTCGAAATACCTCGAAGGTTTGCGGACGACGACACAAGGCTGGGTGATTGATCTGATCGCGCTGGCCTGGCGATCCGAATTCGGCATTCCGGTCAGCGAGCAATCGTCGCTCAACCTGATCGACATCATTGGCGCATCCGGCGATCAGGCGTTTGCGCTGTTCGGGAAGCATGATGGCGCATTCCGCATCACAGGCGGCTCGTCGAGCCTGCCCGACGCGCTCGCCGCGCGGCTGACCTCCTCACCGCTGTCTGACAGGACCAGCCTCCATCTCAGTCACCAGCTGTACGCTATCGCCCGCGATGGCGTTGGCCTGCAGCTGACATTCCGGCCGGAGGGCGGCGTCCCGCTGAAGAAGACCTTCGCGCGCGTCATCATGGCCCTGCCCTTCACGCGGCTGCGCAACATGAAGGGGCTCGGCGGACTTGGCATCCCCGCGGACAAGATGACTGTGATCAGCGAGCTGGGCTATGGTGCCAACGCCAAGCTCGCGGTCGGTACGTCGTCGCGGCCCTGGCAGGGTGGCGTCGCCGGTGTGCAGGCCCCAGTGACCGGGACGATCTATTCCGATCGCAGCTTCCAGCTGGTGTGGGACACCAGCGCGGGGCAGCCCGGCGCCGGCGGGGTGCTGACAAACTATCTGGCGGGAGATGCAGCAAGGCGCGAGGAGGCGCAGGCGCTGGCGCAGCTTGAAGCCGGGATGGCGGCGCTGGCGCCGAAAGTGGCGCGAGCGTTGCTGCCGAAAATTCGGGCGAGCTTCTTCTGGCCGAACCATCCGCACACGCGCGGTAGCTATGCCGGATGCCTGGTGGGCCAATACACAAGCTTTGCCGGAATCGCTGCGCGATCGGAACTCGACGGGCGGCTGGTGTTCGCCGGCGAACATACAAGCGTCGGGGCGATGGGGTCGATGAACGGAGCTGTCGAGGCCGGCGAGCGGGCTGCGCGCGAGGTCATGGCCCCGATCTGAGCCGGGAACGCCCGGTCGGCTGCCGAGTTTCTAATGGCAGTACGGATCGAGACCAGCCATGAACACCCTGCTCTTCAGCGCCATCAGCCTCATTTTCATCGGATCAGCCGCGGCCCCTGTCCCTTCCGCGGTCAACACGAACGTCGCCTCGAAAGCGGAGGGTGAGTCCGTCGAGGCTCACTCCGATAATGTTCCTGCAAGTGCTTCTGCGGCCGCTGCGGCGCGGGCGGCTGAGGATGACGCTGAGTTCGCGCGGCTGATGGCTGCAGCGCCTGATCAAGGCGACTTCGGCGAATCGGTCATCACCGACAAGACCGGCGCCGAAATCCGCGTTTCAGGCTTCGGCTTCAGCGACAGGTAGTGGTGCGGGAGGTATGCACACTCGCTCTGTACACTGACGTTCGTGCGTATTCGCTGGCGTGCTCGGCATTTCCAGATATTCGCATATACTCAAACGGTTAGTGTACGTCAGCGCCCTCGGCACTTCATAGCTGCTTTCTTGCAGCTGCGCTTCGGTTGAGGGTTTGGTGGATGGACATATGCCGAGACTTTCGAACCGTCTGACGTCCCTTGGCCTTCGCGCTCTTCCACCAGGCAAGCATCTCGATGGCGACGGGCTCTATCTCATCAAGGGCGATGCCGATTCCGGGCGATTGATCCTGCGCTATCGTCAGTTCGGGCGACGGCGCGACACGGGCCTTGGGGGCTGGCCAACGGTCGGCCTCGCAGAAGCGCGACGCCAGGTCGACGCTGCGAGACGGCAGGTGCGCAATGGAGAAGATCCGATCACGGTCAGACAGGCGAAGCGCAGGACGCATCCTTTCCTCCTTCGCGATGTCGCGAAAGACTGCTTCGAAGCGCGGAAGAGCGATCTCCGTGGCGATGGCGTTGCCGGACGCTGGTTCAGCCCCCTGGAGCTGCACGTTCTCCCGAAGCTAGGGGCAAGGCCGATCATTCAGATCAACCAGGTCGCAATCAAGGACGCCCTTGCGCATTGTGGCGCGACAAGCCGATAACCGCGGCCAAAGCGCTGGAGCGCCTTGGAATCGTCCTCAAGCACGCTGCCGCCATGGGCCTGGATGCCGACCTCCAGGCGACGGCCAAGGCACGCCTCCTGCTTGGAAAGCCTCGTCACCAGGTTCAACACATTCCCGCAATGCTATGGACAGAGGCGCCAGCTTTCTATGCGTCTCTGTCAGAAGCCTCTCCGACCCACTTGGCCCTGAGGCTGCTGATCCTGACAGGCGTCTGGTCGGCGCCATTGCGGCATACTCGTCTCGACCAGATCGACAAAGATGCCCGCGTCTGGACGGTCCCCGCAGACGTCATGAAGGGGCGCGTCGGCGCGACGAGCGAATTCAGAATACCGCTGGCGCCGGAAGCAATGCCCATTGTCGAACAAGCCGCGTCCACGTTTGGGCGACATGGCTTCCTGTTTCCCGGAGGAGCCGATGGCGTCATCAGCGACATGACCCTGTCCCTGCACATGAAGCGGCAAGGTATCTCAGCGCGGCCACATGGCTTCCGGACAAGCTTGCGCGTCTGGCTGGTTGAGCAAACATCAGCTCCGCACGAAATTGCCGAGACAATCCTCGCCCATACCGTCGGCAGCAAAGTGGTCCGGGCATACCGTAGGACGGACTTCCTTGAGCAGCGTCGTGCACTGATGCAGCAGTGGGCCGACCATGTAAGTTCGGTTTCTTTGCCCGGCTGAACCGGTCAGCCAGCGATCGCGCCCGGAGCGACAAAGCGCTTGGCGAGCGGAGCGCTTGCGCGATGCGCCTGCTCCGATGCCCAGGCTAACCTCCCCAACTTGCATGTACGACGGCTACGCTTGAGGAGCACCCCACCAGCCTGTCCAAGGCAATAGCGGAAAGTCTAGATGACGTCATCCGCGACTCGCCAAAGTCTTCGGCGTCGATCGAGGGGAGCCCCCATCAATCAGGCAAACACGGGTCAGTATCGCGCCGACTTCAATCAGGCGCTTACCGGAGCAGGTCATGACTGTCGCCCTGTGCAGGTCCTGCAAAATCGAAAAAAGCTATCCGTCTGATTTTCGCAAGCACCGGCGCGTCTGCACTGAGTGCTACCGCAGCAAAAGCCTGGCCTACTACCACATGACGAAAGCGCGCCATCGCCGGTCGATATCTGTACCATTGGGTCGCGCTGCCGGGCGCATAGCTCGTTACCGGCGTTTGTTGAGCTACTTCGACTCGCGACGTGGCTGGTATGAAACGATTCTTCAGATGTTCCTTCGCGACCGCGCGGGATACTCTTTCGATTTCATACTCAATACGCTCTCGGATGTATCTCGGCCTCGCTCGACACCCGAGAACGGGCTCCAGCAGGCGTCGGGGCATAAGTGAGTTGACAGGGCACTCTGCACCGACGCCTCAACGTCCCGGCTCGACCTCTTCACCATCGCGATCAGAAGCTGGACTTCACACGGCATTGGCAATGGACTGACGGACGGCATCGACCAGTTCTGCGGGCTTTATCGGCTTGGAGAGAACCGCGCTGAAAAGAGCGCTATGTGCAATGTGCCCACCCTGCCCGGAATAGATAATGATCGGCAGACCTGGGTGGGCGGCCTTCAAACGCACAGCAAGCTCATGCCCATCCATGCCCGGCATGCGGAAATCTGTAACGACAGCATCAAAGCTGCTTGTCTCGCAGGCTAGCGCCTTCTCGCCAGACAAAGCGTACTCCGCGTCGAAGCCCGAGGCGGTCAGCGTCTGGACGAGCATGCTCGCCACCAACTCGTTGTCATCAACGACAAAGACTTTCGCACGTTGAGTGGCAGCCCTTGCAACGGGCGACTCCTCGACGATGCTGGCGTCGTCAGCATCTTCATCCACGAACCGGAATACGAACCGCGTTCCCCGCCCTTCCGCCGTCTGAATTTCCACGCCGACAAGACCGGTCTCTGCGAGGCCAATTACCGATTCGAGGCCCAGACCTCTCCCCGCCTG
>CALRWU020000302.1:0-4832 GCA_943371945.1 Azorhizobium sp. AG788 | reverse complement strand
TGGCGGCACAGCGCCGGACGACCAGCCCTATTGGATCAACGTCGTCGCCGAAGATGCGAACGGCAAGACGATGACGCCGCTGCATTCGCTGGTGACAACAATCTCGGGCGTTGACCTCACCTATGGCGAGCCCGCGTTGACCACCCCTGCCGGCATCTTCGCCTACTCCGATATCAAGCGACTGATGCGCCAGTAGCGCTCATCCTCGACCGACTTCCGGCGCAGAAGCGCGCCGTCTGGCTGCAAAGCAGCCGCAGAAACCCGCAACGAACCAGGCCCATCGGGCCAACTGGGAGCTTCGACCATGAGCATCAACTCAGCCATGCTTGCCGGCGCATCGGGCATGCGCGCCAACGCCAGCACGCTGGCGGCGATCTCGGACAACATCGCCAACGTCAACACGGTCGGCTTCAAGCGCCTGCGCAGCGACTTCACCTCGCTGCTGCAATCCCAGAATGGCGCGACCACTTACAGCGCGGGCGGCGTGCTGTCGCGGTCGAGATCGCTGATGAACGAACAGGGCTCGACCGTCGCCTCCTCCGTCGCAACCCACATGGCGGTCTCGGGCGATGGCATGTTCGTTGTGCGCGGGCGCAGCACGGACGCCACCAGCCGCGACCCTTACTATTACACACGCGCGGGCCAGTTCTCGCCGGACTCCGATGGCTACCTGCAGAACGCCGCGGGCTACTACCTGCTCGGCTGGCCCGTCGGCCCTACCGGCACCGTGAACTCCAACCCCACCAACCTCGACGCACTCGAAACCATCCGCGTCTCTGGTATCGCAGGCGGCGCGGAAGCGTCTGCTCGCCTGTCCCTGTCGGCCAACCTGCAATCGTCGCAAGTCGTCTCGGCCGCAGCCGCCACCTATGACGCGACCGACCCCGCCAACAACATGGCCTCGGGTGCGGTCACGCCCGACTTCCAGATTCCGATCCAGATGTATGACAGCCAGGGCGGTCTCCACACCCTCACCTTCTCCTTCCTGAAGCAGGGCCCGAACTCCTGGTTCGCCGAGGTCCACCTGCCGGATGGCCAGGTCGCCGATGGCGCGCCCTTCGTGAACGGCCAGCTCGCGACCGGCATGGTCAACTTCACGCCGTTCGGCCAGATCGACGCGACGACATCCACCCTGCCCGCCTCCATCACGATCGGCGCGACAGGCGCTGGCGGTTCTGAATGGGATCCGACGCTGGGCCTTGCAACACAGACTGTTGAGCTCGACCTCGGTGGACCGGGCGCGCCTGGCGGCCTGACCAACTATGACTCGCCGTCGGTTCTCGGCACGTCGCAAGTCGATGGCACGCCGTTCGGTTCACTGGCGTCGGTTGATGTCGATGACGATGGCTTCGTCACCGCCATCTTCACCAACGGCCTGACCCGCCGCATCTACCAGATCCCGCT
This sequence comes from Azorhizobium sp. AG788, assembly GCA_943371945.1. Classification (GTDB taxonomy): domain Bacteria; phylum Pseudomonadota; class Alphaproteobacteria; order Caulobacterales; family Hyphomonadaceae; genus UBA7672. The sequence goes on along the minus strand of CALRWU020000302.1, from coordinate 3,428 downwards.
GGCGACTTTCGGCAACACCGACGGCCTGCTGTCGGAGCATGGCGGCATCTATCGCCTCGGTCCCGATTCCGGCGCGCTCACCATGCGCGGCGCAGGCGATGGCGGCGCTGGTCTCGTCAAGTCGCGTGCGCTCGAAGCTTCCACGGTCGACCTCGCCGAGGAGTTCTCGAACCTGATCATGACCCAGCGCGCTTACTCGGCAAACTCGAAGATCATTACCACAGCCGACGAAATGCTCGACGAGCTGATCAGGCTGAAACGATAGGCGTGAGACGGCTGCGTAGCTGATGGATTGTACGGCGGCGGCGGGCAGCCACACCGTAACTCTCCATCAGGGTCAATTGGTAACTGCCAGATTTCGTGGGCGTCAGTTTTCTTAATGGGCGTCGGAATTTTGCAGATTCTTTCTCGAAAACCGCAACGTCGCGCTGAGCGTGACCTTAAGCGGGGATGCGTACGGTCAGGGAAAGAATGAGCAGCATACGGAGTAAACCATGCTGAGCCATATCGCCCACGGCGCGGCTGTTGTGGGACCTGACGGACGCCCGATCACGCTCGCTGATCTTCCCACTGCGGGGATCAAGCGCTGGGTCACACGTCGCAAGGCTGAAGTCGTCGCGGCTGTTCGCGGCGGCCTGCTGACGGCGGAAGACGCCTGCGAACGCTATGAGCTGACCCGCGAGGAGTTCGCTGGTTGGGAACGCCTCTACGAGCGGCATGGCGTCAAGGGCCTGCGCACCACCCGTCTTCAGAACTACCGCTAGCACCCGCGCAGCGCCGCTCCGGGGCTTCGGGCCAACGGCCCGGGTCCGGAGAGGAGCGGCGACTCGCGCATGTTAAGGTTTGGGTAACACTTGGGGCAGTCGTCGCCCTTAATGTCCCATTTACCCGGCACAGGGAAATTCCTGCCTAGTCGCAAACCGCGACGCAGGCAGAATTTTCCGGGCGGGCATGGCAGACGAGACCTCCGAAGAAGCTAAAGGGCTGATTGCCCAGCTCGCGCGTTCCGGTCGCATGCGGATCGCTGCGGCGCTCGTTGTCGTCGCCCTCGTGGGTGGCGGCCTCGGCGTGCTGATGCTTCAGGGCGGCGCTGCCAGCAAGAAACTCCTCTTCTCCGGCCTCGATCTCGAGGAAGCCGCCGCGATCAGCCAGAAGCTGGACACGGCCAACGTCGCATATTCGCTGGAAGGCGGCGGTTCCTCCATCTTCGTCGACGCGGCGAAGGTCGAAGACGCCCGCATGATGCTGTCCGAACAGGGCCTGCCGACGCGCGGCTCTGTCGGCTGGGAAATCTTCGACAAGTCCGATGCGCTCGGCGAGACGCAGTTCGTCCTGAACATCAAGAAGCTCCGCGCCATGGAAGGCGAGCTGGAGCGTTCGATAGCATCCTATGATCTGGTACAATCGGCCAAGGTGCACCTCTCCATCCCCGAAAAACCCTTGTTTCAGTCGAATACCGACCGGCCCAAGGCTGCGGTGGTACTGAAACTGGCTGGTAACATGATGCCGGCAGAGAAGGTTCGCGCGATCCGCAACCTGGTCGCGTCTCAGGTGCCCGGCCTTGATGTGAACGCCGTCACCGTCACCAGCACGGACGGCCGCCTGCTTGCCGCCGCCTCCGAAGATGGCACCACCGGCATGGGTGGCGGCGCCGGTACCGACGAGCGCCGCTCGGCGATGGAAGAAGCCTATCGCAAGAAAGTTCTCGACGTCATCGAGAACATCGCCGGTCCGGGCGCAGCCAAGGTGACGGTCTCGATCGACGCTGACTTCAACAAGGTCACGCAAAGCTCCGAAAAATATGACCCGGAGAGCCGCGTCGTACGGTCAGAAACGACGGTTGAGGACAGCGAAAACAATCAGGACATGCAGCCCGGCGACCAGACCACCGTCGCCAACAATGTCCCGACAGGGGCCCAGCCCGCCGCCACGCCGCAACCCACCAGCCAGAAACAGGCGAACCGCAACGAATCAACGATCAACTACGAGATCGACAAGACGGTCCGCACCGAAGTGATCGAAGGCGGCGCGGTGAAACGCCTGTCCGTCGCGGTTGCACTCGATCAGGTTCGCGTCCCCGGCAAGGATGGCGCGCCCGCCACCTGGCAGGATCGCACGCCTGAAGAAATCACCCGCATCTCCGCCCTGGTGAAGTCAGCCGTCCTGTTCAGCGAACAGCGCGGCGACGTGGTCACAGTCGAAAGCACCGCCTTTGCGCGGCCAGATACAGACCTCGATGGCGGCGTAGCTCCCGGCGCGTTCGAATTCGACAAGTTCGATCTTGTCCGCATCGGCGAAATCCTGGCCCTCGTGCTGACGGCGCTGGCGCTTGTGTTCTTCGTTCTGCGGCCGCTGGTGTCCGGTCTGTTTGCAAAACCCGAGGCCGAAGACCTGCCCCCGGAAATCCGCAAGCTCAAAGGCGCCAAGCGCGCAAAGGCCATCGCGGCTCACCAGCAGTTGATAATTACGATGCAAAAGCAGGCGGCCGCTGAGGGCGAAACGTCTGCCGGAAACATGACACTGCCGTCGAGCACGGCTGTGGGTTTTGACCTTCCCGCGCCGGAGCGCCTCGACGCCGGCATCGACGTGGCCCGCATCTCAGGCCAGGTGAAGGCTTCATCGATCAAGAAGATTTCGGAAGTCGTCGCCAGCCATCCGGATGAGTCGATTGCGATTATCCGGTCCTGGCTGGCTGAAGAACCGTCGGATCGCGCCGCATGAGCAAGGCGTCCGCCCTCCAGAAGCAGGCAGCGGAAGACGCCGCGGACGCCGCCCAGGCAGCGCCCGCGCAGGGCAGTCCGCCGACCCGCGGCGATATCCAGAACGACACCAATCGCCGCATCGTCGAGACGATCAGCGCCATCGCGGGCCTGCATGGTTCCGAGAAAGCCGCGATCCTGCTGCTCGCCCTTGGTGAGGAAGCCAAGCCGGTCTGGGACCGGCTGGATGATGACGAGCTGCGGGAAATCTCCGGCGCCATGTCCAATCTCGGACCGGTTCGCGCCGATACGGTCGAATTCCTGATCAAGGACTTCGTCAACAGGTTGTCGGGTTCAGGCGCCGTCACTGGCTCCTACGAACAGACTCACAAGCTTCTGCTGCAATTCCTGCCGCGCGAGAAGGTTGACTCGCTGATGGAGGAGCTGCGCGGTCCGGCCGGCCGCACCATGTGGGACAAGCTCGCCAACGTGAACGAGCAGGTTCTCGGAAACTATCTGAAGAACGAATATCCGCAAACGGTCGCGGTCATCCTCTCCAAGATCAAGACCGATCACTCGGCGCGCGTGCTCACCGCCCTGCCGCCTGAATTTGCGCTCGAAGTGATCCAGCGCATGCTGCGCATGGAACCGGTGCAACGCGACATTCTCGAAAAGATCGAATCGACACTGCGGGTCGAGTTCATGACCAACCTCGCGCGCACTTCGAAG
>CALRWU020000301.1:0-4833 GCA_943371945.1 Azorhizobium sp. AG788 | reverse complement strand
GTCTTTCACCAGCGCGTCGAGATCGAGGCTGTCGAACGCCTTGGCGTAGTCGAAGTCCTTGCCCATCGGGCTCGAGTCGGTCGTGCCCTGGTGCAGGACGCCGACATTGACCTGGTTCGGCCACCAATCGCGGTTCTGGCGACCGCGGGAATGGGGAACAGGGCATTTTGCTGAAGACGGTGTGGAGTCGTCGGCCATCGAATTCCTCCTGAGGGGCGTTTCTGGCTGGCGTTTCCTGCCAGCGATGGCTAAACGTTAGAACCATTCCAAAGAAGCGACAAGGCCAAATTGGAATAATTCCAAAAATGTGAGGAGAGGCCTGTATTCCAGTGATATTCAGGGTTTACCGGCAGCCGCCGCTAACAACTTACAGCCCGCGCTTGTTGCGGATCGAGTCCAGCGTTTCGCGGACATAGCTGCCCGGCGCCGGCGGTGCGGTCTTGAGGGCGCGTGGCGGCGCGACTTGATCGCCGGACCGGGATTTGAGCCAGTCGGCCCAGAGTGGCCACCAGGAGCCGGGATGCTCTTTCGCATAGGCCATCCAGCCATCGCTCGAGGGCGGCAGGATGTCGGAGACCCAGTAGCGATACTTGTTGGCGGCGGGCGGGTTCACGACGCCCGCGATATGACCGCTGTCGGCGAGCACGAAGGTGACGTCGCCGGGGAACAGCTTCACGCCTTTGTAGACCGAGGCGAAGGGTGAGATGTGATCCTTGCGGGCGGCGTGGATGAAGGTTGGGATTTTCACGCTCTGCAGGCTGACCTTCGCGCCTTCCGCCTCGAAGCCGCCGGTCGCGAGTGCGTTCTCGAGGTAGAGGCGGCGCAGGCTGGAGACATGCAACGGGCCCGGCAGGTTGGTCTGGTCCGAGTTCCAGTACAGCAGGTCGAATGGCTTGGCCTCGTGGCCAAGGAGATAGCGATCCTCGACATAGCGCCAGATCAGATCTTCGGGCCGCAGCAAGTTGAAAGCGTCACGCATCGCCTCGCCCGGCATGATGCCGCCGGCGTCCGCGATCAGCTGTTCAATGCCGCCAATCGAGTTGTCGTCGATGAAGAGGCCGAGATCGCCTGGCTCCGAGAAGTCCGTCTGGGCCGCGAGCAGTGTCAGCGATCCCATGCGGTCGTTGTTCGCGTCGTCAGCAAGACGCGCTGCAAGGATCGAGGCGAGCGCGCCGCCAACGCAGTAGCCGGCCACATTGACGGGCGCCTTGTGCTTGGCGTGGACCCAGTCGAGCGCGGCGCGGCCGCCCAGCTTCAGATAGTCATCCCAGCCGAAATCCCGGGTCGTGTCGTCGGCCGAGCGCCATGAGACCATGTAGACGGTGAAGCCCTGGTCGCGCAGCCAGGCGACCAGCGAGTTCGCGGGCGTCAGGTCGAGCACGTAGTATTTGTTGATCCACGGCGGGAAGATCAGAAGCGGGCTTTTGTGAACCGTCTTGGTCGTCGCCGTGTAGCGGATCAGCTCAATCAGATCGTTCTTCATCACGACCTGTCCGGGCGTGATGGCAAGGTTGCGGCCCGGCTCGAAGGCTGAGCCATCCGACTGCGTCACCGACAGGCGTCCGCGGCCGGTGTTGAAGTCGTCCTGCAGCTGGGAGAAGCCCTTCTGGATCGACTGACCGTCGGTCTCGAACATGGCCTTCAGCGCCTTCGGATTGCCGAGCAGCATGTTGGACGGCGCCATCGCGGCGGTGGCCTGACGGATGAAGAAGGCGGCGCGACGGCGCTCGGTCTCCGACAGCTCGGGCGCGTTCCAGGCAAGGTTCTCGGCCCACTGGGACGAAGCCAGGAAGGTGCGGCGCATGAAATCGAAGAACGGGTTCTCGCGCCAGGCGGGGTCGGCGAAACGGGGGTCGGCGTCCGCCGTCATAGAGGGCATCCCGGCGGACATTTCCTGCAGGGTGGTGGTCTGGCGGCTGAACAGGTCGAGCTGGGCCTCGTTGAAGGATTCCGGCTTGGCGGCGTAGGCCTCGGTCAGCGACTTGAAGGCGGAGGAGGCCGCCTCGAGTTCAAGCTTGCGGGGGGCGGCGGAGCCGGCCAAGCGGGTTATGTCCGAAAGTTCACGGCTAAGATCAGCGATCCGGGCGCCGAGGCGCGCGAAACTGACTTCGGAAAAATCCTCTCCGGGAGGCGGTGTTGCCGCCCCTTCCGGAGGATTTTCGGGAGGTTTGCCCCCAGGTTCGCTCATTCGGGCAACGATCCCGTTCCAGGCGGCTTGCTGAAAGACCCGCTCGCCAAATCGACTGACTTTCCCTAGGTAGTAACTCTGACAAGCGCAATGACGGGTTCCACACCCCGCTCGACCGGATTTTTTTGATGTCTCGGCCCTTTGCAATCCTGATCGGACTGGCCGGCCTGTCGCTGACGGCGGGTTGCGCCGACATCATGCGGCAATCGGCTGTTTCCCAGATTGCCCCTGAATGGTTTGCGGAAAAGGCCGTCGAAGTGAAGGGTGAAGGCTATCCGGAACTGTCTGACGTTCCGCAGGAGCGGCCGTTCACGGGTTCGCTGAAGGAATGGAAGACCCAGGCCGACCAGCTCAAGACAGACGCCGGTACGCTGGAAGCCACGAGCTCTGCCGCAAAAGACACGCGCACGGCAGATGAGATTCGAGCTACCGCGGCGCAATGGCGCGCCCTCGCGGAGGGGACGGCGGCTCCCGCTGACCCGAAGCCGCCCGGCCGATAGCCGGTCGAAGCTCCCTCCAGTCAAACTTGCCCGATAGCGGTCGTATCGATACGGCCTTACACAATGACTTGCCCCGCCCGTGGTGATTCACGCGCGCAGAGGCCCAGACAGGTGAACCGACAATGATGTTGGATTTCCACAAGATCAGGCGCTTGCCGCCTTACGTGTTCGAACAGGTGAACGTCACCAAGGCCGGGCTGCGCGCCAACGGCGCAGACGTGATCGATCTCGGCATGGGCAACCCCGACCTGCCGACGCCGCCGCATATCGTGGAGAAGCTGCGCGAGACAGCGCTCAATCCCGACGTCCACGGCTATTCGGCCAGCCGCGGGATCATGGGCCTGCGCAAGGCGCTGGTGGGCTATTATGATCGCCGGTTCGGCGTGAAGCTGGATCCGGGCAAGGAAGTGGTCGTCACGCTGGGCTCGAAGGAAGGTTTCGCCAACCTCGCGCAAGCCATCGCGGCGCCCGGTGATACGATCATCGTACCGAACCCCTCCTACCCGCTGCACTCGTTCGGCTTCATCATGGCGGGCGCTTCGGTCCGCTCGGTCGAGGCGCATTCGCCGGAACAGTATCTGTCCAATCTTGGACGCGCCGTGCGCCACTCGATCCCGGCGCCGACGGCCATGGTGGTTTGCTACCCGGCCAACCCGACCGCGCAGGTGGTTGAACTCGACTTCTACAAGGAGGTCGTGAAGTTCGCGAAGAAGCACGAGATCTGGGTGCTGTCCGACCTCGCCTATACCGAAATCTATTACGGCGATCCGCCGCCCTCGATCCTGCAGGTTGATGGCGCGAAGGACATCGCGGTTGAAGTCACGTCGATGTCGAAGACCTATGCGATGGCCGGATGGCGCGTCGGCTTTGCGGCCGGCAACGAGAAGCTGATCGCGGCGCTCGCGCGCGTGAAGTCCTATCTCGACTATGGCGCGTTCACCCCGGTTCAGGTCGCGGCGGCGGCGGCCCTCAACGGCCCGCAGGACTGCGTCAGCGAGCAGCGCGAAATCTACCGCACGCGGCGCAACGCAATGGTCGAGAGCTTTGGCCGTGCAGGCTGGGACATTCCGGAACCGCAGGCGTCGATGTTCGCCTGGGCGCCGATCCCCGAGCCGTTCCGTGAGATGGGCTCGCTGGAATTCTCGCTGCGCCTGATCAAGGAAGCGCATGTGGCTGTGGCCCCGGGCGCGGGCTTCGGCGAGCATGGCGACAACTATGTGCGCCTGGCCCTGGTCGAGAATGAGCAGCGCATCCGTCAGGCCGCGCGCAATGTGCGCAAATTCCTCGAGGCCAATGGCGTCAAGCCGAAGGTCGAGAAGGAGCCGAAGCCAAAAGCCGAAGTGACGCCGATCAAGAAGGTAGCGGGATGACGGGCACGGGGAAGACACTGAGGCTCGGCGTTGCCGGCCTCGGTACGGTGGGCGGGGGCCTGCTGAAACTGATCGAGCGGCAGGCGGAGCTGCGCATTCCGGGCAAGCTGGAAGTCGTGGCTGTGTCCGCGCGTAACAAGACGCGCAATCGCGGGGTCGATATCTCGAAATTCCGCTGGGCGGATGATCCGATGGAATTGGCGCTCGCGCCGGACATCGACGTCATCGTCGAACTGATCGGTGGATCGGACGGCCCCGCCAAGCGCACGGTGGAAGCAGCCCTGCGATCCGGCAAATCGGTGGTCACCGCCAACAAGGCGTTGATCGCCGAGCACGGTATCGAGATTGCCTCGCTCGCTGAAAAGCATGACGTGCACCTGCTGTTCGAGGCGGCGGTTGCGGGCGCGATCCCGATCGTGCGGGCGGTCAAGAACTCGCTGTCGGGTGTTATCGTCCAGCGCGTGTCGGGCATTCTCAACGGGACCTGCAACTACATCCTGTCGGAGATGCTGCGGACGGGCGCGGCCTACGAGACCGTGCTGCAGGAGGCCCAGCGGCTCGGTTATGCCGAGAGCGACCCCTATCTCGACGTGTCGGGCATGGATGCCGCGCACAAGGTTCTGATCCTCGCCTCCATCGCCTTCGGCGCCCAGCCGAATTTCGATCAGGTGCAGGTCGAGGGCGTCGACAAGATCGATGCCATGGACATTACGCTGGCCAACAAGTTCGACTACCGCATCAAGCTGGTGGCGGAAGCCTTCCGCGCGAAAGAAGG